>JAYELB010000196.1:1489-13008 GCA_034717055.1 Methanobacteriota archaeon | reverse complement strand
TCGATCACGAAATGTCTTTTGATGAGACTGGCTGGTTGCGGGTCGTTGCGATACGCTCACATACGGAACATCAGTCGATGAACGATCTTTTGAAGCGTCTTGGGATGGGCGAGTCGTCCGCAATCGCAATAGCAAAAAGCCGCACAATGATTTTTATGAGTGATGATCGAATTGCAAGACGTATCGCAAATGAGATGAGTGTCTCAATATCAGGAACCATTGGGATACTGGTGAGATGTGTGAATAAAGATATAATATCTTTTTTGGAAGGAAATATTATTCTTATAGAAATGATACAGAAAGGATATATGTCGCCGGTTGATAGTCTGGAAGCGATTGCATCTCCCGACTGATGGATTGCAGAGTCACTTTTGGTGATGGTGGCGTTTTTCGAACGTCAAAAGATCAGAGTTTCGGGCACAACACCCGATACCTTGACAGGCATGCCTGGAAACAGATCGTCACACAGCAACATCATTCTCA
Organism: Methanobacteriota archaeon; assembly: GCA_034717055.1. Lineage (GTDB taxonomy): Archaea > Halobacteriota > Methanosarcinia > Methanosarcinales > Methanogasteraceae > Methanogaster_A. Next base: position 12,525 of record JAYELB010000196.1, on the reverse strand, counting down.
TAAAATCAGCCCCGTGCCCATAGATCGCACCCAGATTGCCAGACATCTTTGCGAAGTAAGCCCAAAGCTCGTGTTGTGTGTAGTTATAGCTGCAATTATGAATTTTATATTGTGGTTAATGGACCGCAGTATACGGCTTTCCAAACGATAAACTGTTTACCAATACCTTCGTCACATTGTTCGTCAGTATAACCTGGCTTTTAGCGTTCATGACCTTAACACACACTTTGTAAGTCGCAGATATGTTCGCGAAACATTAAAATTACTACCGCAAAAACCAGACCTGATATTAATTCAAGAAAGGGGTTGTGGATAACGAAAATCGGCAGTGTTAATGTTGGTTGATGGCGAGGGTATTGGTTTACATGATGTATTATTCTTTCACATTCACACGAATCGATGTCAAGGGGTATGGGGACAAAATAGAGATCGATCCACGAAGCCCGGCTCAGAAGCGGTGATGTATGCTCGCTTTGCGGGGAACTATGCGCGATTGAGGTGATAAAAAGAGTGCCGGAATGGCAGGGGTGAACTCGGAGAAACGGCACCGTCGTACGAATTCGGGTGTTATGATCATCCTAACGGTGGCGAAGAACCTAAAAAACATCCCATTTTGCAAATTATCCTTCATTGGGGAGACCCCATCGGATAAATACAAAAACTGAATGACGTGTACCATCCGATGTCTTTATTTGTTGGATATGTAGATACGTAGAGTTAGGAGAAAAACTGACAAATGGATCAAATATTTGTTTACATTTGGAACAAAATAAGATATATGAGGAGATGCTTTGATTATAATTCTGTTTTGTTTATCTTTCTTTACTTTGTTCTGCTAATCGTGTTAATATTGTCCTTATCTATTATAGCGTCTCTGGTTGATTATTTTAAGTGTTTTTGTACAATTTTTCCATTTTCAGAAGCTTCTTCAGTTCCCCCGTTGCCGGTATCATATGTTTTTTTAGAACAATTTATTTTTTTTCTGTTGTTTATACTATGTTACTCCTCCTTGATGTATTTTAGATTCCACAGATCTGGTATATTCTCTGCATATAGTGTGGTAGTATGTTTTTTTGGTATTGTCCTCCTGCTTTTAATGACATTACGTTCAACCGATTGGTGGCTTGATGCAGTGTTTTCAGACCCCGCATTTCCTATGGATCGGCAGCTTCATGGGACGGCGTACGTAGTATTATGGTCTTTAGTACTTACAGTTTTATTTATCCCCCTCCTCGTAAGAGTGTATCAATTGGTGGTAGGGCACAGAATAAAAATATCTTTTGGACGCGCGCTTTCTGCAATAGAAAAATTAGCAGAAAACAAGAATGGTGAAATAAAGAACTATAAAAGCATGTATGAGCTCTATCCGGTTTCATGGGAGTATGATAGTGCGATTAAGGGTATAAAGAATTTATTAACGCGCGGGATTGATCTAAGTGTTTTTTCCGTTTCAAATACAAAATTTGATGACTTTTTGGACCGGTTATCTTTATCAATACGATATTATATTTTTTATGGAGAATCTGAACAAATTGAAGCGGTAAAAAGGCATATATCACACATGGATAAATGTTTCGATAAAAATTACAATATCCAGGTAAATGGGTTTGTAAACGAGATTTTAAGAATGGATGGTGAAATAGGGAGATATTTCAAAGTAAATGATATTGAAATAGTATATACCACTAAACTTGCATACCGCATTAGGAGTCGTTTGCAAGAAATATTATCTATCATCATAACACTAATAGTTGCAAGTCTTGTGCATAATTATATTCATAATAACATTCTTTACTGGTGACTTTGGGAGGCTATCACAAGCGAACATACTTGCTGTCTATAATCACGTCCACCGTCTGAACATCTTGTAAAAAATCTTCTGCTCGGAAACACGTCCTCAGCCTTCAATCATCAGCCTCACAAGATCGGCCCCGATCCGCACCCCGTACGACCCCTCTGCCGCGGACCGCTCGTCAAACTTTGATACCGAGTCATCCCCGTGTCCATAGATCGCAAACGGCACTGGATCTGCTGTATGCGTCCGGAGCGGGATCGGCGTCGGATGATCCGGCAGCACCATGATCACGCAGTCAGAACACCGGTCAAGAACCCGTCCCACGACTTTCTCATCAAAGCTCTCAATCGCCTGCACCTTCGCTTCGACGTCGCCTGCATGCCCCGCCTCGTCAGGAGCCTCGACATGCACGTACACGAAATCATGGTCATCCAGTGCTTTCACAGCACAGTCCGCTTTCCCAGCGTAATTCGTGTCGAGATATCCTGTCGCTCCCGGAACCTCGATCACATCCATACCCGCGTAGATGGCAAGCCCCTTTAAGAGATCGACAGCCGAGATCATCGAGCCAGTGATTCCGAACATCTCCTCAAAGGACGGGAAGCTTGGCGCTCCTCCCTGCCCCCAGAGCCAGATGTGGGTCGCCGGATTCTTCCCGGCGCGGATCCGCTCAACGTTAACCCGGTGTCCATCGAGCACTGCTGCCGACCCGCGGATCAGATCAGAGAGCACCTCGCAGTCCTCACCCTCCGGCATATGCGTTTCCATCGGCTCGCCGAGCACGTCATGCGGGGGTGTGCACACCGCGGATGCGCCGATGCCACCTGTTACCATCAGGTGGCGGTAGCTGATCCCGGCATGGAACCGGACGCGATCCGAGGAGAGTGTTTCATCGACCGAAGCTATCAGGATGGACGCTTCCTCGCTTGTAATGTGTCCTGCGCTGTAATCGGCGATTACTCCGTCCGCTACCGTGATCAGGTTGCATCTGAACGCAATTTCGCGCTCTGTAAGCGTTACCCCCATACTTGCAGCCTCAAGCGGACCTCTCCCTGTATAGTACTTCTCAGGAGCGTAGCCGAGAACCGACATGTTCGCGATATCGCTTCCGGCAGGCATTCCTGTCGGAACCGTCCGCGCAAGTCCACACCTGCCGTGCTTCGCGATGTAATCCATATTCGGGATGTTTGCATGCTCAAGCGGAGTCTTTCCGCCGAGTTCAGGGAGCGGAACGTCCGCCATCCCGTCGCCAAGGAGAATCAGATACTTCATGTCACCCATCCTACCGCCCCTCCGTTCGCATCAATCCATCTCATCAATCATCTTTGCGAGCCTGTCGCATGAGACCCCGTGCTTCGCCTCGCTGCAGACCTTGATCTTATCGAGAAGAGCGCAGAGATGCTCTCGATCGAGATCGTAGCCGAGTCGCTCTGTTACGAACTTAAGAGCCTTCTTGCCGGTGTGCTTACCGATAATGTAGTTCCTGCCGCCCCCTACAAGTTCCGGCGAAAATACTTCATAAGTGCTGGTATTCTCAAGCATCGCAGCGATATGGATCCCTGATTCGTGGCAGAACGCGTTTTCGCCGACTATTGGCTTGGTCTTTGCAACCCGGACGCCGGAATATTTCTCCACCATCTTTGAGAGCGACAGGAGATGCGAGAGGTCGTATTTATCGATTCCGTACTGGATCAGAAGTCCTGTGAGCAACTCCTCAAGCGGCGTGTTCCCAACCCGCTCACCGATCCCGTTCACAGTGGCATGAAGCTGCGTTGCCCCGGTTTCCGCAGCAACGATCGTGTTTGCGGTCGCCATTCCGAGGTCGTTGTGGCAGTGGATGCAGAGCGGGGTATGTGTTGTCTTTTTGATCTCTTTTATCATAAAATACGTAGTACTCGGATCAAGAATTCCTACAGTGTCTGCGATGCTCAGGTAATCCGCGTTGTGCGCCTCCGCGATCCGGTAGACCCGTTTCAGCACACCCATGTCTGTGCGGGTCGCATCCTCGGCAGCAAACCTGACCGCAAGCCCATGATCCTTTGCATAGTCCAGTACATCGATTGCACAGTCGGTTGCCTCATCGATTGTCATGTGATGCTTGTAGCGCAGCTGGATGTCAGACGTTGCAATAAAGATGCTCACGATATCGACATTCGCATCCAGCGCGGCATCGACGTCTGACGTCTTCGCGCGTGCAAGGCAGCAGATCCTTGCATTGAGTCCGAGCTTTGTAATTTTACGTATAGTCTTGAGTTCTTCTTTTGATACAACCGGAAATCCTGCCTCGATGATCTCCACACCAACATCATCCAGTTTCCGTGCGATATCGATCTTCTCCTGCTCAGTAAAAGCGATCCCGGCTGCCTGCTCGCCGTCCCGCAGTGTCACATCGCAGATCTCGATATCTTTTGGTTTTAGTTTGATGAAGTCCATCAACGTGTTTCTTGAGTACTCGATATGGTCTTCCATGTTATGGATGATGGTCGGGTTTGAGAAAAAGGTTTTGGATGTGTGCCAGACCTTCGCTTCTGAGGAGGGTGGTTCAATGTGCCGTGTGAATGGGCAATCATCTTCTGTTCTGGCGGCGGCGGGGCATCAGTTACGCTGCACGGCTTCTGATGCGCGGGAACTATTATATATGATCGCGACACCAGATAGGGAGTGATATTTATGGAGTGCAGGCTGCTACCATCAAAACAACCAATTTTCAAGAGACGCTCCCGCCCCTCGATCGGAGTTGATGGAACAGACAATCAAGGGTCCATACATCTCCGACTGCATCGCGATCGGAAGGGTGCGAAGGAGCAGGAGCTTGAAAATGCGCTCGTAGAGAAGATCAGGGATCTCCCGCTCGAACTGGCAATGGGATTTGCCTTCATGGAGCGCCAGTACCATCCGGAAGTGGATGGACGGGATTTTTATCCCGACCTGCTTTTTTACCATCATCGTTTGAGGTGCCTCGTTGCCATTGACTTGAAGATAGTCGATTTCATGCCTGAATACTCCGGAAAGATTAATTTCTATCTCTCTGCGCTGGACGAGATGATGCTACACCCGGATGACCGGTCTTCTGTCGGAATTATTTTGTGCAAGAGCAAGGGTGGGCTTGTTTCCGAATATTCCCTGATGGATATGAGCGAACCGATTGGTGTATCCGAATATTGGTTCACCTCCGGACTACCTGATGGGTTAAGCGGTCAGTTGCCCAAGTCCGCTGGAATTGGCCGGGGTTCCGGAAGAGGTGGGGGCGAGGGTGAAGGAAAGTGATAAAGATGACAGAACTGAATTTCAAATGCAAAGGATGCAAGAGATATTTCGACTGTGATGTAGGAAAAATCTCGTTTCCGCCGAAGCAAGAACGTCCTCGTTTTGAAAAGAATATAATCTGCCCCCGGTGTGGGATTCGAAGCATGGATAAAGTCGAACTCTCCGAACTTGGGCAGACCCAACTGGGAGAGGTGTATTTCTCATCGCTGTGATGGGGCGATTTATCTGCGGCATCGCCTGACTGATTTGCACCTGCCCCCATCCATTCGGCACTTCGCCCATGTCAGGCCTTACGGCTAACTTCGTAAACATCGAAAACGTTATGAAATTGCCCGTCCGCAAAGTTTAAAATGGATTGCCATTAATATCACTGTTAAACTGAAAGGAGGTTTGAAATGTCCAAATTACCTACTTTTGTCATAACCGAAACAGAACCCACACCACTTCTGCGGGATTTTGCAGCATTTACCGGATACTTAAGTACACACAACATCGCCTTAACCCCTACTAATAAGTTCCTATCCGGAAGAGACTTGTATGAACTGAACCAGGAGATGACTCATCCCATCCCTGATACCACTCCACGAACCAACCAGGGTACGTATCCACTTTTACATCTCTTTTACCATCTGGTTCTGGCTGGGAAATTGTTCCGGAAAGTTTCTGAAAAAGGTAGCAGATTGGCGTTGAAACCGACCGAACGTCTTCAGGCGTATGAGGAATTGAAGCTCACAGAGAGATATTTCTTCCTGCTAGAGACTTTCTGGATAGATACTGACTGGGAAACACTCAAAGAGGGATGTTTTGGGGGCCCCTCCATGTACATCGTTCCTTATCTTCTGGAATCTCTGATTGAACAGCAACCAGGGAAAGGAATATATCTAAAAGGCGAAGAAGCTTATGATATGTCCCAGTCGCTCTGGAATTGGGGATATTTCCTACTCTATTTCTCCTTCTTCGGATTCTGGGAGGTGACTCGCGATGAGGACATGGTTGCACATAATTGGCCTAAGCGTTCTTTTCATGCAGAAACGATGACACCTTCGACTTTTGGGGTGACCATGGCAGAGGTCTTGAGGGAAGCAAGGAATTTGCCCTACTGGAATCTATCATACCATCGTGAATTCGGCGAATTGGATGCCGTACCCGGATCTCCGCTCCCTGGTGAAGTGCCATTAACACTTTTGGGAATGGAGCCAGAGAAAAAAAGGTCAAAAGCATCGATTGTAGTGGACAAAGGAAAACCCGGAGACCCATTCTTCCTGCCCTTTGCCTCACTTTTTGAGGAGGGAGAGCTGCAAAAAACACTTCCCCGCGAAAGAATTGAATTTGTGGATGGAACCTATATCTTCAGGGTGACTCTGGCTAAGAACCTCTGGAGGCGGATCGAGATATCTGCAGACGATACCCTGCTTGATCTTCATGATTCTATCCAGGAAGCATATGATTTCGATTATGACCATCTTTACTCCTTTTTTATGGACGGCAGACCACGGTCTCGTGAACGATTTGTTTCCCCGCATGAAGAAGATGGTCCCTATGTGGATGAGGTTAGTATCGGCAACCTGGGACTATATGTAGGGCAGAATATTCTGTATCTGTTTGATTACGGAGCTGAATGGCATTTTCGAGTGAAACTGGAAGAGATACGGAAGGAAGGTGCCAAACCACGCAATCCCACAATCATTGAAGAGAAGGGAGAAGCACCGGAACAATACGAGTACTATGAGGAATGACGTTCTCAGAGTTGCGGCAGATGAGTTTGCTTCGAAGGTGCGCACGCTATCGAGTCCTCTCGAGGTCGCCATAGTGGGTTCTGTTGCCGGAGGTGACCCTCATCCCAATGATCTTGATCTGGCTATCATCATCAGCAACACAGGCGAGATTGCAACCATAGCGAAGTATGCCAGGCAGATGAGCAGGCATTATCATGGCTGGGGGGTCTTTCTCTTCGATTGCGATCTCTCTTTGATAGGCACGATCTGCCACCGCAGAGAGTGTCCGGGACGGTCAGTTGATTGCTACGATCCGGGGTGTGGTAAGCCACCGCATGTGCGGGTGAATCCTGAGTTTGAATATGACGAGAAGATGTTTCTAACCTCGCCCATCGACGTTCTCTGTACCTCCTTTGAAACGAGTCGTTTACTTGCACGCAAGGATGAGTTGGGCAATTGTCGAATCACGGAGTTACCCTGTAATGGGGGATATCAGGATAGAGTGCATACGTTGCGGTGAAACATTCGTGTTTACTGGTTCTGAGCAGAAATGGTACCTGAAACGGGGGCTCAGTCAACCCAAACGATGTCCGGATTGTATAGCACGGGAATATGGGGGTTAAGGGGGTTTAAATGTGATTCTGGAGTATGTATAATGATGAATGACCCGGATAGGATGCGGCTCTGGACGATTCAGACAAAAGAAGCCTGGGAACGTGCAGGGAAATTGGGAGTGCTCGAGTTTAGCGAAATTTTGGATAAGCGGGTCGATGATTGGTTTAGACCTGCATACAACTGGATGGCAGGACAACTCGAAGAACGGGTGAAAGAATATCCATGCAACAAATATCCGATATGGGCATGGTATCACCCAAAACCTGATCTGCGGCGGAGTGGGCACTTGCCTCGTGATATAATGGGCGTGCGAGTGGAATTTCTTGTTAACTCCGGTAGGGTACTACTGTCAGACTTTGAAGCGTGGCATGCTGTACTCAATTGCTGGTATCTGTCTTTGTCAGAGGAGGAGAGTGATAGCTGGGACGAACGCTCTGATGCGGCAGGGGTAAATGGCGGCTGGGGGAATTGGCAGCCACCTTCGCCGTTTAAGGAAGAGATCTTGAATAGTTGGGAACGAATCTTCGATCCGGAGCTGTTGAACAAACACACGGAATGGATCGGCGGAGGGGCGGTGCAGGCTTGCATCGAAAAGATATATGTAAATGAAGTGATAGATGTGACATATTTTAAAGCAAGATAGTGGCGACGTATGACAGGGGATATCTTGCTTCAGCTATCGCCGTTGTCCCATTTTGCTCTGCTGTTGCTCTGCAACTATGACCGCACTATAATCGAGGTGGTGCGCAAGAGAAACGGTGATGAAAAGCAGACGTCGCTTTTTGAGTATACCAAAAAAGAACCAGTCGCTGCGTTGGATTACGTATTTTTAACACAATGGTTTCGGAATGATTAAATACCATCTTTAACAAAATTAATTTGGACCGTACCGAATAAAGAGGAATTTAACCATGATATCTTCTCGTTCCAAACTTCATGAGCTGATGGAAAAGACAATCAATTCAAATCTCCAGTCAATGGAAGAGCGAGGGGAATATACAGAGTACGCGGTCAAGACAAACATCATCGAATCGAATTGTGCTCTTGGCGATATACCACTCTCCTTCTCGGATTACAGGATTGAGTTAAAGCCAACAGAGGATAAGTTCCTCTATGTTATGATTGTAAAAAAAGGAAAAGAAACGATCATACTGTATCCGGATACTTTCTTCGAAAGATTCTGGAAGCTCTACAATATTGAAGAAAGCATTACAGTTAAAAGATTCATTGACCAGTTCACAAACAGTTTACAGAAGATTGATTCCCATTGGATTCCCCACCAGGTGTTATGTAACCTTGAGAATGACTATATCAATATTGGATTCTCCATCCGATTCAAGCAGGAGGTGCTGAAGGAAGAGGAACTCTCTGGGGATGACATCTCCCAACTCACCATGAGATTGTGGTCGAAGGGCTCCGAGCTTGCAAAGGGGCTGGTAACACTTTTAGAAGAGCACAACTACCCGGCGACCAAGACCTCCACGAGATTGCTGAATGTAAAGGATGATGAGATCAAGTTTCTTGATGAGGTCTTTTATGATTGACAAGGTGACGGTCAGTAAGGGGACTGATATTGAGGAACACATTCATTTCGTGGATGACATTATCGATGTTTATTGGGAGAAGATGACTCGTGTTGAGGAGAAGAGAATGTATCTTGAATCCACTTCCGTCGGATTTAAGAACCATAGTTACCCGTTTGAGCTTAAGTTCTCAAAGAGTCAGAGTATCGAGAAGGTTGCTCTAAAGCTGGTTAATTCTACACGCCCGTTTGGATTATGGGATGTGATCCATGACAGGGATGATGAATTTCTTAGAATTGCAGGGGTGGATACTCATACAGGCGACAAATTCAACATGGACATTATGTCGGACTATGCCCGGGTGTATCTTCCAAAGAACGCTTGTGGGAATATGATATTTCGGCTTTACACCAATATTCAGCACTCGCTGGATCCGGGGGTAGCGATTTATGACGAACACGGAAGCCTCTTTTGACCACCTGGATGTGATCAATTCGGTTCTGAGCCTTGACTACAATCTTGGATCATATCCAAACCACCTGCGCAGAGCTGGCCTCTATCCGCGACAGGTATTATTCCCGATGGCTGGAGCAAAGGGTGGTTGGGCGAGACTGGCAAGTGACCTGAAGGCAGGGATCAATCCGGAACTCGTTGAAGCGTACCGCGGCATGGTCTCGCTGCCGTTTGAGGCGGGTGAGAACCGGCGGATTGCGGTGGAGATTGTGGGGGTGTGAAAATGACCGACGCAGCCTGCCTAATCGTCCCTGAGGTTACGGATGCACTTCTTTCGGAGATGGTCTCAAAGATTGTGAAACACTTCCACCCGGACAAGGTGATCCTCTTTGGCTCAAGGGCATGGGGAGAACCAACAAGAGAAAGTGATCTGGATATTCTGGTCGTGATGGACGTCGATGGCTCGCCCATCCGCAAAGCAGCCGAGATTTCAAGGATTGCAAGACCCAGATTCCTACCTATGGACATTATTGTGCGCACGCCCGATGAAATAGAACACAGGATCGGGATTGGAGATCCGTTCATCAAAAGGATTATGAACAAGGGGAAGGTGCTGTATGAATAAAGAACTGGTCAAAGAATGGACTCTAAAAGCAGAAGAAGATTGTTTGGCGATTGAAGAGCTCTACAAGATATCGGTCAGGCGATTTGCTGCAATAATATGCTTTCATGCGCAGCAGTGCGCTGAAAAATATCTCAAGGCGTTGCTTATATCCCACAACATCGAACCGCCACGGACTCATTCGCTGGAGACGCTGCTTGATTTGATAGTATATAACGTACCCGAACTTGAGCAATACCGGGACATGCTCACAGGTCTCACACCGTACAGCGTAGAGTACCGCTATCCGGGTGTGGCGGCAATATCAGACGATGCCGAATATTGTGCCCAAACCGTGCGAGAACTGCGTAAGGCATTCAAAGGTATAATAAAATCGTAATCAACTGAATTCACGAAGGTGGCAAATGACTCAAGCACGAAGCGACCTACCAAAAGAAGAGATCACCAAATTCTGCAAAAAATGGGGGATCAGTGAGTTCTCATTCTTCGGCTCAGTGCTCACAGACGACTTCCGACCCGATAGCGATATAGACGTACTCGTCACCTTCGAAGAGGATTCAAAATATACGTTATTTGATCTCGTCCATATAGAGGACGAGCTCAAGCAGATATTCGGACGTGATGTAGATCTGTTGACGAGGCGGGGCGTGGAGCAGAGCCGGAACTATATCCGCCGCAAGTCAATCCTCTCGTCACTGGAGCTGCCCATATCTCGTGATATGGCACATCTCCTCGATATCCTTCTCGCGGCTAAGGATGCCAGAGATTTCACGGCAGGGTTCGACAAGGATGCTTTTCTCTCCGACCTAAAATGTCAGTGCGCAGTAACTTATTGTCTGGAAGTGATCGCAGAGGCGGTTAAGCGATTATCTGATAACTCTCAGCGAAAATATCCTGATATTCCGTGGTCAGTGATGGGGCGGGTGCGTGATCTACATATCCCTGCTGATGATACGGTGAATTTGAACGAGGTCTGGGCTACCGTTCAGGATGACGCACCGGTTTTGATCTCCGGACTCGAGCGAATCGTTCCACCGGAGGATGAG
>JAYELB010000196.1:0-1389 GCA_034717055.1 Methanobacteriota archaeon | reverse complement strand
GCGGGTGCGTGATCTACATATCCCTGCTGATGATACGGTGAATTTGAACGAGGTCTGGGCTACCGTTCAGGATGACGCACCGGTTTTGATCTCCGGACTCGAGCGAATCGTTCCACCGGAGGATGAGATATGAAATCCACAACCGACCAACTGATCAGCAATTCCCATATATATAGAGCCAGGGTCATACAGGAGATTGTGACAGCGAAACTCGCTTTCCTACACTCGAAGCGGGTAGGCACCCTGCAGGATTGCCAGGAAGGGTGGCAATTGCGCGATTATTACGAGTGATAAAACCGGAGAGATAAGACATGAAAACAATAAAACAAGTCATGGAAGAGTTTTTGAAGGTACAGCAAGGTCGCTTGAAGCCAAAAACATATAGCGAGTACGAATATACGATAGAGCTCTTCGAGGACTACTTAAATGGGTATGCGTACCAATATCTGGACGAAGACGACAGTAAACTCTATGATAAACTCTATGATATGGAGGATAAGGAGTTTTGTGAAATATTCGGACTCGATAAAATCGGGTCTTATGAGATCGGTGATTTCCTTGATGACTTCATGATCCGGAAGGTGGCAGGTAGCAAGGATTTTATGAAAACGGTCGGCGGGATCATGCGGAAATTTGTGAAATGGATGAAGGAGAAGGGATATACGGATGAGGAAGAGTATGAGATTTCCGCTGATGTTGTTGATGAACTCAAAGACGAACTGCCAGAGGTGACGGAACTATCTGATTTGATCTATAATTACATAGAGGATAATCATCCCGGAAGTGTTACCGAAACCAGGGAAGGATATTTCACGGTGACAAAGATTAAACCCGGTAAATTGTGGCTCGGGGGCTATATGGGGTCTGGAAAGGATATTGGTCCTGTCATCGTCTCCGCTGAGATTAGTTCGAGCTGCAAGGTCGGGTGGACGATTTGTCTTGAGCTTGGCAGAACCAGCAAGGGATGGGAGATGATGGGAAGCGGGAATGTGTATCCAAGATAAGCGGCATGGTAACAAAACCAGAACTCCTAGTCCCGGCAGGCAATAACGAATCTCTCATCGCTGCCGTCGAAAATGGCTGCGACGCAGTCTACCTCGGAGCAACCACACTCTCCGCAAGAGCGTCTGCCGCCAACTTCGCACCCGCCGAACTCGCAGACGCAATCGATTACACACATCTCCGGGGCGTTAAGGCGTACGTCGCGGTGAACACGCTTGTAAAGGATAGCGAGACTGACGATGCGGCAGCCCTCCTGCTCCATCTCAACGAATCGGGCGCGGATGCTGTGATCGTGCAGGATATCGGACTGCTCTCGATGGCGCGGTCACTTGCGCCCGACCTCCCGATCCATGCAAGCACCCAGATGACGATACACAACAGCGAAGG
>JAYELB010000195.1:0-3142 GCA_034717055.1 Methanobacteriota archaeon | reverse complement strand
ACCTGACGGCTCTTTTTAGCTTCCAAGAGCGATTGTTTCTCAAGCTTTAATTCCTCTATCGCTTTTTCTATGAACATATCCCTGGCTTTACGATGTATTTCAAGCAGATCTGGGCTAAATACCAATACATGCCGCCTTTTATTACCATCCACACCCAGATCCTCGTAGTATGTTTTATCATCGTATTTGGTTAAACCAATCGAAAGTATCTTTTTTTCTGTGGTTTTTTCTGTAAAGTTCTTGAACCTCTTCGTCTCAATTCCTTCAACTGTAGATACTGGTTTTTATCCATGGCAGTGATGTAGAGGTATTTCTTACTGTTTTCCAGATGTGCCAGGTTATCATCTGAAACCATTCCACGATCAAATACCAGGGTAATTTTCTTAAATCCAAATTTCTGTGCCCACTTATTAGCGTTCCCCGTAAGCGTTTTGACATCGGCAGTGTAATCTTCAAGAACGTCCCATGAAAATGGTTCACCTTTTGAGTTGACAAGGAGTGAAAGAACGACCCTTTTGCTTCTGAATCCGTGTGATTTGGTTCGACCGGGACTGGCAAGCTCACATTTTGTCCCCTCAAAGTGAGAGTCGGAAAGATCATAGAAAACCATTCGCATACTCGCATTATCCCGTTCTTTGAGTGTCTCGTAAAGCCACTGCTCGATTTTTTCTTTTATCTCCGGGGTTTTGGTCACTGCAACGCGATACCAAAGACTCATGTTTTCCGCATCTGATGAGGCTCTTTTGTCGGAAACCACAGAAAACATCAGAGCCCGAAAAAATGTATGTGTTTTGATGCGCCGAAAAAAACCGGATCTTTGGTAATGTGCATTACACATATCTCACTAATAAATAAAGTAAATTAGAAATACCTAAATTATAGCTAATTTTTACTGATTTCCTATTGTTATTCATGTAATTAGTCCTATTAAAGCGGATACATGCAGATAAACGCAGATACCGGGTTAACAAATCCGCGTTCATCAGCGGTCCCCCATACGTTTCAACTGGCTGGAAGAACTCTGCAAAACCGAGCCCAAGTGCCTGAATCAATGGTCAATCCGGTGGGGTCGGGTGGAACTGCAACACGGATACCAGAGAACCAAAAAAAACTACGAGATTTCACGAGATCGATACCAGAGTATGGCAGTAGGCACGTACATTGTTTAGTTTTATATTATATATCTCACTTTTTCATACTTTCTTGTGAAAATCCGCGTAACCCCGTGGTTAGCTAAGCACATACAAAAAATAAATAAATCCCGCCGGAATCCGGCGGAATCAAATCTCACTCATATCGGTGCATGTCCATTCTCATGGCAGGTCATGCAGTCAACGTCCACGACGATGTCGCTGTGTGCGTCGGCATGGCAATCGGCACATGCTCTTGATCCGGTGTGCTCGATGTGACAGTCCGTGCAGTTCATGGCCGCATGTAGTGTCGGATGATCGATGAACTCCTGCGCGGTATCCACGTGGCAGAGCATGCACTGGTCACTGGTCACGATCGCACCGAACTTGATCACCGTCGGCGCATGTGGATTGTGGCAGGTCTGACAATCAGCCAGCCCATAACCATGTTCCAGCGTGTGACAGTCCAGACAGCTCTTGGATTCAGCATGATCCTCATGACAGGAATAGCACCCCTCTCCGATCAACGACTGTTCGTAACTGTATGTGGTCGGGCTCAGCTTGTGGCGGAGGGCATCATAACTGGTGTCCTTTGTCGCGTGTCCGCCACCAGAGGTCATGAGCTCGGTGTACTCCGCCACATGACAGTCGCCGCAGCCAGCACTGGTATCTGTCGTATGTGCAGGATGACAGGACATACAATCACCGGTTATCATGGAATCCGCGTGTTGGTAGTCCCCGTGGCACATCGTGCATTCCGTATACATCGGCGCAACAGGCATGCCATGGCAGCGCGAGCACTCGGAAGAGGTCATACCCACATGTAGTTGTCTGCTTCCATGTGTGGGACTGTGACACTCCGTACATCCGCGTACGTGCCCCTGCGTACATGGCTCTGCACGCTCGCCCCTGTGATCAGGGACGATTGTATTAAAGACCGCGGGCCATGTACTTGCACCCGCCATCTTCTGAGTACAATCAGAATTATGACAGCCGCCACACTGCTCCATCTCGATCGATGCGTCCGAATCATAGTATACAACCGAGGCTATGATCAGTCCAAGGGCGATCACTATCAACAATGCAAATAATTGACTCTTGTTCATGGTAGACTCCTCGTCAACATTATCGTAAGATGTTGAATAACCCTTACCGATTCTATAAATATGTTTCGGAGTCTGCCGCCAGATTGAAGTAACGCTGGCACAGAATATGCATCATGGACTTTGAAGATCTGCGCAATATCCTCACAAGAGAGCAAAAATCGAAACTTGCAAAGCTCGAACCAGACTTCTATGTGGATGTGCGCGCATATCTCGATGGATTGCGAGAAGAGCAACAGACAGCCTCTAAGATGGAAGCACAACTCCTTGCCGACGAACTCGAGACCGCGGAAAATCGTTTGCAGCGTATCTTCGAACTTCGGGTGGGGAAGATCGTCAATCTCGCAGCATCCAATATACTAGCAGAGATCAAAGGCATCAAGCAGGACATGGGTGCGATGGCGCCGGATGAGCGTGATATGTACGATTCGGTGCTTGCATCTGTGCGGAAGGGATGGTCCTATATCGAGAAGATGGTTATAGGTAATTCAATCCTGACAGCCACCGAAGATATCCGGTCAGAGGAACTTATAAAACATATGGAAGATGTAGATGACCACGTCAAGGACGTTTCGGAGGCATGCGAAGATATCGCTATCGCTCACGTGACTCGTGAAAATCGTGGCAACGGCAACCTGAGCGATTATACAGTCGTCCGCGTGCTGAAAGATGTACCAACCTTTATGGGTGCGGACAGTTATCACTATACCCTTGCAAAGAATGATGTGGTGGTACTGCCAAACCTCAATGCAAATGTACTCTGCAAGCGCAGGGTGGTATTGCCAGTTACGATAAAACAGACAAAAGGTGAAGTTATCAGATGAAAATGCCAGCAAGATTTCGAACCCACTGCCCCTACTGCAAGAAGCATACCGAACACAAAGTCGAACGGGTGAAGCCAGCAAAAGC
>JAYELB010000194.1:0-3169 GCA_034717055.1 Methanobacteriota archaeon | reverse complement strand
CAGCCGAGTCCAGGAGAACGTCTGCGACATGGTCATCAAGGAGGTTGATCTCATCGATATACAGGATGCCGCGATTTGCTGCGGCAAGGATTCCGGGTTCGAGTGCGCTTATCCCTTCCTTTATCGCCTTCTCGATGTTAAGCGTGCCAACGACCCGATCCTCAGTACAACCGAGCGGCAGATCTACGACTCGTTTCTTTCTGGTCTCGATATCGAGTTTTCCGCCGTTTGATGCACGCTTGTAGCAGATATCGCACATCTCATCAGGGTTAGCAGGATTACAATTAAACGGACAGTTCCCTACCACCTCAATCACGGGAAGCAGTTCTGCAAGAGCCCGAACCGCTGTTGACTTCGCGGTCCCCTTCTCGCCCCGTATCAGAACGCCCCCGATCTTTGGGTTTATGGCGTTTAGTATCAGTGATTTTTTCATCCTCCCCTGCCCGACAATTGCTGTGAATGGTAGTATCTGTCTTCTTATATGGTGCATCTCTAATCCTCTGTTACTGCTCTCGCAAGACCGATCGTTTGTTATCGATCCTGGTTGTCAGCACCAAATTCTATAACAACGATAGCAAAGATAACACTGAACGATTGGTATTTAACAGTTTCGTGGCATCAGCCCAACCTCATACAGATGCCAGAGCGGTCTCGCAATTCAAAACCTAAATAAAAAAATCCTTTATAGAGGAGTCTTTTTATTATTTTCTGGGAACGTCGGATTGCCTTACGCGATCACAACTGCAATAAGGGAGCATTACCGATCTGAAAAGTCATTTACACAGCTAATCTGTGTCCATCTGCGTTAATCTGTGGCTGATATTATTTTAGCCACAGATTAACACCGATTTCACTGATTTCACCCATCTAATCATATTTGTATTTGCCGGGTTGGCGTCATGTTTTCAACCGACCAGAACAAATCAAAAAGTCTCTTATAGAGGGTCATATAAAAATAATAATCTGATTTCGAAAGATATCATATATCCAATTGTGAAATAGCATAGATCATTCAGGAAGCAACTCTGACAGGTCGCCGTAAAATTTGAGAAGCAACTGGGTCACCGGATTCTCCTCATCCAGCGTGAATGTGCGGATCTGTTTTCCAACTTTCTTTTCAGTGATGATCTCGATTGCAAGCAGCGGTTCGATAACTCGTGAAACACTCGAATGAGACAGTCCCGTCTCCTCTGCGATTCCCGAGAGGTAGGTGAATGTGCTCCGGTTCTTTATGAGATTCTCAAGAACGATCATCTGCGCCGTTCTCCCGAATGCTTTTTCAAGTGCGCTCATGGACATAACTGTGCGTCCATTATTTATAAGATTACCCATTTTTGAGTTTGGTATGGCGTTGTTGCAGCGTGTCCTTTGATCGATCGGCAGACTGGAAAAACGGGACGGTTGCATTGCATGGTGTTTTGCATGGTGTTTTGCATGGTGTTTTGCATGGTGTTTTGCATGGTGTTGCACACATGGTGGCACCGATATAGATGATGATCCGCACCACAAGACAAAGAACACCATATCAGTTGGAACTATCCAGGTTCACAAGAGATAGCGGATACACATCGAGTGACTCTGACACCCCGTTTTCAATAACGGGGAACCGCCACACTTTTCCGACGTTCGAAATAAGTTTTATTATCTGTAAATGCTTTTTCTATGCCCTATTCTCAGAATCACCACGTTATTGTCGTCAATATCAAATATAACTCTGTAATCTCCAATTTTAAATCTATATGATCCTATCTTATGGTGCATCAACTTTCTGGGATATTTTATGGGATCTTTAAAAGAGCGCTGACCCGAACGTGCGGTGTTTCATTGTATGCACGGAGGCAAAACTGTGAATGTGAGTAATTCGGGTTACACCCTCAAAAGGCGAGAGACTTACAGACATACGATCCAAACCACAATGGACTAACGTCAATTGAGAAAAGGTCGAAGAGCATGTTAACACCCTCGCAAACCAGAATTACAAAAGCAGTTAAACAACGAAAGTGGTATTTGGTCAAAAGATTGCAGTATTTGCTAACTAATTCGTTTTATGCGAAATTGTTGGCGGTAAGACGTGTAACCCAGAATAAAGGAAAGAAAACGGCTGGAATCGATGGCGCGAAGTGGATAACACCCAACTCCAAGATGAACGCTGTTCTCAAATTATCCAACGAGAAGTATAAAGCAACGCCGTTGAGACGAGTCTATATTCCGAAGCCTGGAACGACTAAGAAACTACCTCTGAGTATCCCGATGGAGCGAGGTGTGCTTGATTTCGTGCTTGCGAAGAAGCAGCCGCTTAACGCGAGAGAGGTGTCTGGCGGGATGGGTGATAGGTATTCGAGTTTGCGACACAAGACGCACGCGTCGAGTGTGCTTAATTCGCTTGTATCGAAAGGATCGCTTGGAAAGATTAAAATACGTCCCAGTTATTACTTTACAACGCCGGAAGAGGCTGTGATCGAATGCCTCAAAAGGCGAGGCGAAGAACCGGATAGGTGCTCGTCGGTCCGAATCGCAGGCGAGACCGGAGTGCCGCTTGCAGTGGTACTTGAGGAGATTGGCGGGCTGCTTGGGTCGGAATGAAAACGAGATGCAGAGGTGATTAGAAATGGATAAAAGGAAAGTAATTATAGGGATCTTGATTGTGATAGCGCTTGCCGGGCTACCCTGCTGGGCGCGCATGTGCAAGGGGTAGATGATGGGCTGGTTGCGAAGTGGCATTTCGATGAGGGGTCGGGGGGTGTTGTTGCGGATAGCTCCGGGGATGGGGATGATAGGATGATTCATGGGACAACGTGGGATGGCAGGCATGTTTGGGGCGAAGCCATTTATGATACCGAAGAGAACCAATCAGGAGGGTAACAATGAGGCACATAAAATTTCACAATAGGGGGCGGAAACGAGAGAGATCATGGATTTTTTGAATAAATATGGATTCAGTAACGAGGAGAAAGAAATTACATGGGACTACTGTGTGGAAAGCCGGTCTGTCTGGTTGAGTTGGCGAATGCGAAAACCAATAATAGACTTGTTGCCAATTAGTGGTTGAGTTTGCTATGAAAGTGGGACACTAACATGATCGTATTTATCTAATTACACTTAATTATATATAACATTTTTGATTAAGAACGCCACCGATTTTATCTCTTTTAAAGATCCATCATCCAGT
>JAYELB010000193.1:0-13177 GCA_034717055.1 Methanobacteriota archaeon | reverse complement strand
GCATATCCCCTGCAGATGGAACTTTCTTTCATAAAAGACGGAAAACGGCTGGATGCGTTTGACAGGAAGATCGAGGAGATGATCACCACATACCGGAGAGAACTTGGGAAAGGAAGCGAATCAAGGGTGAGGGAATTGTTCAGGGATTTCGGTGGACTGGAACTACACCACACAAAATTGCCAAAGTTCACAGAAGTTGAACAGCGGGTCATAGATGGCAATGAATTTGATATAGTGGCAAGATATGGTGAGCACTACTGGATAGCAGAAGTGAAGTTGGGAAACATCAATGCAACCGATGTAAACAGATTTGTTGAGAAATTGGACAAAATCGGATATACAATTGACAGTACTCTTATAGTTGCCCTCGCAGGAATTGATACCGATGCACTGCGAGTCGCAGAAGAGAACAAGATCCGGGTTTGGGATCGCGATGATGTGAATTTCCTTATGAAACTCTGTGGTAAATTCCCTATTTTACTTTGAAGCTATAGCCATTCCACCGCCGGACTACGAGTCTAAAGCATCCCCAACCTTGCATTGGATATCCATACTCGCGAAAGTTATTCTGTTACAGTTATTTCTCCACCAGGTGATTGCAAAACCCGGAGACTCGGCACGGATCGCACAGAGGATCATCGAGGAGACCGGTTCGCTTGGCGTGCGGATATCCCCCACCAAGCAACAGGTTGATCGCAAAGCGGAAGATGGAGTCGGTCAGGATCGAGATCGATGGCACGGAGTGGGATGCCGCGGTCAAGATAGCGACCGATGAATGCGGCTGCATCCTTTCCATATCAGCCGGGTTTGAGGACGCGAAGGCGATTGCGCAGGAGACTGGCGTGCCTGTGCGCGAGGTGATGCGCAGGATCGTGGATCTTGCATGGACTAACCCTGTTTGACTCTGTGTGACGATGTGAGTATCAGGCTTTCTACAAGAAAGGCGTCCATCTTACCAAGAGTGATTCTTTCTGTTACCACTTCCCTGTGCACTGCTCCTGTGATGAAGATTTGGCCATACATGGATCGAAGCAGATCAAGCCGCTTAATCGTTTCAAAGTGGATGAGCGGGGTGGAATCGCTTACAGTGATCATCCAAGATTCTCTCCCGGGTTCTTCCATTCCGTATCTCAGATACACGCCCCTCTCACCAATCTCCTCAAGGGTTTTTCGCATGGGGGCGTACATTATGGCGGCAGCTTCCCGCAACGTTATCTTTCCCTTTTTGTAGAGAGTTGTAACAATCTCAACTTAATTTTCTCGTCTGTACCCCGCAAGAATCTTTTGTATCCGATGGTCGCCTAAATCTATGTGAATGTCTCGGAATACGTGGGTGTACATTTCTTAAGTTGATAATTAGTCTAAATTTCGTTTAAATTTCTCTGTAGATGCAGATTGAATAATTTGATCTTTGAAACAATCTAACATTTTTATCACTTCATTATATAAACTAAAAAACAATATTTCATCAAAATGAGGACGTTTTCCATGTGCGACTTCATTTCTATGGTCCACCAATTTATTGATTTGCTTATCTTTAGTCGAATAGAATGAATCTTCTAATCCTAACGTGTCTAATACTTCTTTGAATACATCCCATTTTAGATTCGATTGTGTGTTAATTACGTTGTGATGGGGAAGATCTGCTATATCGGATAAATCATTAACTAAAATATCTACTAATGTAGCGTGAATACTGGTTTTATCTGTTTTTAAGCATTCAGAAAATGTACCCCTTAAGGCAAGAGCGATAAAATTTTCACCGAGATCTTCATATTTCAATTTAAGTTGTTTTATATATCTAACATAAAAGGTCCCTGCATTTTTAATATATCCTTCCCAGTGTGCGTAAAGAATTGTAATACCAATTCTCAGTTGGGTGTCGACATTTCTTTCTGATTCTGATTTTACTAAATTTACAATATATGTCAATTCTTTTTTTCTCCACCCTAAATCTGAATCAAGATAGTTGGCTAATTCTTCAACAGTTCGAATTTCCTTCATGGTCTGAATATCATTTTCCCAAGTGGAACAATTACAGGAATTCGCGTATTAAAGTTACTTCCACTTCCAATATTATTCGTGTAAGTTTCATTAGCCCAGAGAGATATTGCCCGATCTTTAACATCCTTAATCAAAGCGTCATCAATTGTTTTTCTCTTCCATTCGTCCATGTTTGAACCGACACCAATACCTATTGCTTCATATGCTGATAAAAGAAATTTTCCTTCAAAACGCCCTTTATCAAAATTATATCTCTTGAATGCATATTCTGATAATGTTTTATTTATAAAATCAAATGTGTCTTTAAAAATCTGTTCTTCTCTTTCTTTATCAAAACTGGGCGACTCTGCAAACTCGGTCGTCTTTTCAGTTAAAAATTCTGCCAAAGAAACGAACCCTTGCATATCTCCGATATCCACATTTTTAAAGATTATGAATCTCAAAGCCAATTCCAAATTATATTGCTCTTTTTCAGATTTTTCGCTTAAAACAATGCAATCAGTGAATGGTTCATAATTTGCCAAGTTATATAACCAGTCATAAAAATCCCTATTTACCATAATGAGTAGACAATTTCTTAACTCTTGATCAGACAATCTAGTTCCTAATGTATTTATTCTTTGAAAAAGATCATATTTTATATTCGGATCACTTTCTTTCTTTATAATTTGAACACCAATTTTTTCTCTTTTAAATTCCAATCTTTGCGCAGAAGTTAATGAACCGTTTGAATCATCAGATTCCCACATTTTTCCTTCAAGCGAAGGAAGATATTTAGTTTTCGTTAACTTACTCGGCGTGCATAAATTCCCGTTTTCGCCTTTCAAAATACCAACAAATTCAAAGATTGTTGATAATCTTTGCAATCCATCAACAACATCCCATACTCCATCATCTCTTTGGGATACGAAAATAGGTGGCAAAGGTATTCCTAAAAGGATAGATTCTATTAGCTTTGTTTTTTGAAGTAAACTCCATCTGAAAAAACGCTGAAATTCTGGATGAATATCTAATTCATTATCTCGATATAAACTGATTAATTCACCTATAGACATTGGATAAGCATCTGTATGGATTTCTCTTGCTTTTTCATCAATTTCTTCTTGTAATGTCATTGGATAAGTCACCAAACCATTGGTTTAAGTACGGAGCCTGTACATCGCAAATCTAACATTCGGCTTCTCGTGATATGACACATAGTTATCCACAACTCCCCACCCACTACTGAACACGAGCCTTGGAAACTGAATATCGTCCATAAACCGTTAGCACACCATTCTCTAAGATGTGGAAACGCCTTGCACAGTTCTTTGCGCTCCATACACACTATCGAGAACACATGCCATATAAGCCTTGCGAGAATATCTTGGCAGATATTTTATAAAAATACAACACTCACTCGCGTCACAATATCCCTTGGGGTGAGCACATCCACTCCAAACAGTAGTAGTACCCACATTCATGCTTCGCGTATTTGCATGTCCGATCGACAAGATCGATCCCGCCCCACACCCATTGACCACTCTTCGCTGGCACTCCACCTGACCATATGCCGGAAACCCGACTCGTGCGAAGGCGAGCCCCTCGTCATCAGCGATGTACGCACCATGCGAGTTTACCATCAGCAGATCGACGCCAACCCCTTTGACAGACTCATGCAACACACGCGGGCGGAAACTTGCATCATTGTGCACACCTGCGCACACATAGCGCGAGGTGATCGCGGGATCGTGGATCATACACAGATCATGCGAAATGAAGGAGCAGGAAATTAGGTATAATAAACCCACGACATCAGGAAACACTTAAATCAGGTACGCGGTAACATAGAACCAACATGGCACGAATGTATTCACGACGAAAAGGAAAATCAGGGTCGACGAGACCCCACCGGACGGAAAGTCCACCATGGGTCGACATAGGCACCGATGAGGTCGAGCAGATCATCATCGACCTGTGGAAGCAGGATAAATCCTCAAGCGAGATCGGAATGGTCCTGAGGGACCAGTATGGCATCCCGGACGCCACATTGATCACGCAGAAAAAGATCATGCATACGGTTGCGGATCACGACATGGCGCCAAACGTTCCTGAGGGGATGCGAAACCTCATCGTAAAAGCGCTTCGATTACGCACGCATCTTGCAGAAAATAAGAAAGACGTTCATAACAAGCGTGCGCTGCAACTGACCGAATCCAAGATACGGAGACTTGTGAAGTACTACCGCAGAACAGGTGTGCTTTCCCCGGACTGGGTATACCGGGCAGATACCGCGGAGATGCTGATCACACGATAATCGAATGGTAATCTGCAAAAATTACAACGATCTTCCAAAGATAAAGCCCCCTCTCGGGCAGGATGTATTCAGCAGCGACAGTACGGTTAGGAACAGCTCGCAGATGCCGGGCATTGTGATGAAACGGAGGCACAAACTCACATGACAGGAACAGTAACGGAAAAGATAATCAATGGGCATATTGTAGATGGTAAAAAGGCTCGTGGGGAAGAGGTTGCTTTAAAGATCGATCAGACACTTACCCAGGATGCAACAGGCACTATGGCTTGCCTACAGTTCGAAGCCATAGACATACCAAGGGTAAGAGCTGAGCTGAGTGTTAGTTATGTTGACCATAATACACTGCAAACAGACTTTAAAAATGCTGATGACCATAGATATCTGCAATCCATAGCCAGGAGATATGGTCTGGAGTTCTCCCGCCCGGGCAATGGTATATGTCATCAACTCCATTTGGAACGGTTTGCTCGTCCCGGTAAGACACTGATTGGCTCGGATAGCCATACACCTACTGCAGGAGGTATAGGTGCATTTGCAATAGGGGCAGGCGGTCTGGATGTGGCAGTTGCCATGGCCGGTATGCCATACAGAATAAAATATCCGGATATTGTTGGTATAAAGCTCACAGGAAAACTTTCGGACTGGGTCTCAGCAAAAGACGTTATACTGGAAGTTCTTCGCAGGATAGATGTGAAAGGCGGTGTGGGCAAGGTACTTGAGTACTTTGGTCCCGGAGTTGGGACCCTTAGCGTGCCTGAAAGGGCAACAATAACAAATATGGGCACAGAAACAGGAGCAACGACAAGCGTATTTCCAAGTGACCAGGAGACAAAGGCGTTTCTGGAGGCACAGGAACGTGGCGAGCAATGGGTGCCATTTGAAGCAGATGCTGATGCGGAATATGATGAAATTATAGAGCTTAACCTAAGCGAAGTAGAGCCAATGGCAGCCCTTCCTCACAGTCCCGGGAAGGTCAAGCCGGTGAGTGAGATTGCCGGGATTGCAGTGCAACAAGTAGCGATTGGCTCCTGTACTAACTCCTCTCTACGCGACCTTAAAATCACGGCCAATATTCTGAACGGGCATACCATCGCAGATAGCCTACATCTCACCATAAATCCTGGTTCACGACAAGTGGTGGAGCACCTCATTGAAAGTGGCGAGATGCGTTATCTCATAGCATCAGGTGCAAGAATCCTTGAGAATGCTTGCGGTCCGTGCATAGGCATGGGCGCTGCACCGTCATCTCAGGCCGTATCCGTACGAACATTCAATAGGAACTTTGAGGGTAGGAGTGGAACAAAGGATGCACAGGTATTCCTCGTGAGCCCGGAAGTAGCAGCAGCCACTGCAATCAAAGGCGTTCTCACAGATCCAAGGGATTTAGGCGATTATCCGACGATAGAGATGCCTCTGCGGTTTATCATCAATGACAACATGTTCATACGTCCGCTTCCACCGGATGAGTCTGCCAGAGTTGTGATTATAAAGGGTCCGAACATCAAGCCACTGCCTGATTTCACGCCACTACCCCCGACTCTGGAGGGCGAAGTGCTCCTCAAAGTGAAAGATAATATCACTACGGACCATATAATGCCTGCAGGCGCGAGAATCCTACCATTAAGGAGCAATATACCTGAGATCTCGAAGTATGTTTTTGAGGCGATTGACCCTCTGTTCCCCTCACGGGCTTTGGAGAGTGGCGGTGGATTCATAATAGGTGGTGAGAACTACGGTCAGGGGTCGAGCAGAGAACATGCCGCACTTGCACCCAAGTATTTGGGCGTTAAGGCGGTCATTGTCAAGTCTTTCGCACGCATCCATTTAGCAAACTTGATAAACTTCGGAATCGTGCCTCTGACATTTAAAGATCCCGCAGATTACGATTCGATAGATATGGGGGATAAGTTAGAGGTGGTTATAGGTGATTTGCATGGCGATGTCAGACTAAGAAACCGGACAAAGGATACGGTGATAGAACTTACACACTCACTTTCACAACTAGATGCCGAGATATTGAAGACCGGAGGTAAATTGCCCTGGGTAAAGGTGAGGGTTGGAAATTAACAGGAAGGATAGACAGAATAGGAGGTATAATTATGGCGCAACGAGGTATAAGAGAATATGATGCCAAGAGGATCTTGGCTAAACATATGAGAAGGTTATCCAAGGGAACGTTTAAATACCGTGGCAGAGTCGTTCTGGTCACACCGGATATGAGCATAGAAGCTGCAGCAAAGAAGAAGCATTGGGTGAAGACCGAAAAACTGACGGTAAAGCCCGATCAACTATTCGGAAAGAGGGGAAAACACGGGCTATTACTGTTGAATGCCACTTATGAAGAGGCGAAGAGCTGGTTAGAAGAGAAGATGAATAGCACTGTTGAGGTGGGCAAAGTCCAGGGTAAACTGACGCACTTCCTCGTTCAGCCCTACGTAGAGCTTGATAAAGAGTATTATCTGGCTTTCGCCGGACATCAGGAGGGTGATTATATCCATTTCTCTGCAGAGGGGGGCGTAGACATAGAGGCAAATTGGGACATGGTCACAAATGTTAATGTGCCTATAGATGCAGAGATCGAAGATGTAGACCTCACACCCATTTTGGATAGTGTCAGCAATGATGATAGAGCAACATTCCGAGACCTCATAATCGCGTTATTCCGGTTTTATCGCAGATTGCAATTCGGGTTTTTGGAGTTTAATCCATTCACGCATAAGAACGGTGAGTTCTTTCCGGTAGATACGGTGGCTCGACTGGATGATACGGCTCATTTTATCTGTCACGAGGACTGGGGAGATGCAGAGTTTCCCGCACCTTTTGGTCGTGAATTACGGCCTGAGGAACAGTACATAGAGGATCTGGACGAGAAGAGCGGGTCATCACTGAAACTTACCGTACTGAATCCCAAAGGTAGAGTGTGGACAATGGTGGCGGGAGGTGGAGCAAGCGTGATATACGCAGACACCGTAGTAGACCTTGGGTTTGGAGATGAATTAGCAACCTACGGAGAATATAGTGGTAATCCTACTACGGAAGAGACTTACGGCTATGCAAAGACACTCTTCGATTTGATGCTCCGAGAAGCGGTGGAGGGCTGCAAGGTCTTCATTATAGGCGGCGGAATAGCGAACTTCACGGATGTGGCAATGACCTTTGATGGTATAATACAGGCGCTTGATGACTATGCAGAGCAGATAAAAGAACACAATATAAAGATATATGTACGCCGTGGTGGACCAAACTACAAGGCTGGCCTGGCGAAGATTCGTGAGGCCGGGAAACGGTTAGACCTGGATATAGAGGTTCACGGACCTGACATGCACATGACAAAAGTGGTTAGTATTGCACTGAAGAATCTTGAGGGCGGGAGGTAAGAAAAATGACAAAACCAGATTATGTATTGTTTGATAAGGATACGACAGCAATTATATTTGGTAACCAGCAAGCAGCGGTTCAGAGGATGCTTCATTTTGACTATCTGGCCGGCAGAGAGAAGCCAGCTGTGGCTGCTATTGTCAATCCCAGTGGTGGACGCAAAGGGCTTATGAAAGTGTTCTATGGCAAGGACGAGATATTGCTGCCTATGTACAACAAGCTTAGGGCAGCAGTTAAGAATCATCCGGGTGCGGATGTAGTCATAAACTTTGCCTCCTTTCGTTCGGCGTACGACGTTTCTGTTGAGGCATTAAACTACCCTACTATTAAGACCGTGGCAATCATTGCTGAGGGCATACCCGAACGGCAGACAAGGCAGCTCATTGCTTTAAGGAAGAAACTGGGTAAGTGGATCATAGGTCCTGCAACGGTAGGCGGTTTTGTGGCGGGCGGCTTCAAAATAGGCAATGCCGGCGGTGCTTTGTCAAACCTTTTAATGTCCAAACTTTACCGGCCAGGAAGCGTAGGGTTCGTGTCGAAGTCAGGCGGTATGTTAAACGAGATGGCAAATATGATCGCTCTGAATTCGGACGGCGTCTATGAGGGCATAGCCATAGGCGGCGATAAATATCCGGGTTCTTCGCTTGTTGAGCACTTGCAGCGATACGAAGCTAATCCCGAGATAAAGATGATGGTAGTTCTTGGAGAGGTTGGCGGTGACGATGAGTATGAGATAGTAGATGCGATAAAGGACGGCCGACTCAAGAAGCCTCTAATAGCATGGGTTACCGGCACGTGCGCGAAAGTGTTTCCAAGCGAGGTTCAGTTCGGACACGCAGGAGCAATGGCGCGGGGTGAAGCTGAGACTGCAGATGCAAAGAACGCAGCACTCAAAGAAGCTGGTGCATACGTCCCGGACTCATACAATGACTTCGATAAACTTATACACAAGGTATACGAGGATCTAAAGGCAAAAGGAATCATAGAAGAGAAGGAAGAGGTGGCACCGCGAGAGATACCTGTTGATTACGACCCCGGGACTATGAGAAAGACCACCAATATTATTAGCACAATCTCAGATGACAGGGGTGATGAACTTCTTTATGCGGGCATACCGATAAGTGAGGTTATCAGAGACGGATACAGCGTAGGGGATGTTATATCCTTGTTGTGGTTTAAGAAGCGATTGCCAAAGTATGTGACAGAGTTCTTGGAACTCGCACTCATGATAACAGCAGATCACGGTCCCTGTGTAAGTGGGGCGCACAATGCCATTGTGACCGCCATGGCAGGCAAGGACATAACGGCATCAGTGGCAGCGGGCGTATTGACAATAGGGCCGAGATTTGGGGGTGCGATAGACGGTGCTGCTACGTACTTTAAGGATGCCTTGGAGAGAGGTCTCACGCCGAAACAGTTTGTGGACGAAATGAAAGCCAAGAACATAAATATACCGGGGATCGGGCACAGGGTGAAAAGCGTGCATAACCCGGACATGCGTGTGAATCTGCTTGAAGAATGGGCTTTCGCCAATCTACCAAAGCATAAGCTGCTGGACTTTGCTCTTGAGGTGGAGAAGATAACAACAGCCAAGAAGAACAATCTCATATTGAATGTGGATGGGTGCATAGGCATCGTGTTCGTTGACATCATGCATTCTACCGGGATCTATACAGAGGATGAAATAGACGATATAATAGATAGCGGCACACTCAATGGCCTATTCGTATTAGGGCGGACAATCGGTATGGTCGGGCACTTCCTGGACCAGAAACGGCTGCATTCCGGATTGTACCGGCATCCCTGGGATGAGGTCCTCTATATGTTGCCGAGCGAGACAGAAGTTTTGGAATATTCAGAAACCAGAAAGAAGAGGTGAAGAGAAAAGATGACCGATAAGATCTGGATGAAGACTCCGTTAGTAGAGATGGATGGAGACGAGATGACAAGGGTAATGTGGGCTATGGTGAAGAATAAACTTCTGCTGCCTCATATAGACCTCAAAACGGAGTACTATGACCTATCAATAGAAAAGCGGGACGAGACCGATGACCAGATAACCATAGATGCGGCAGAGGCGATAAAGAGGTACAAAGTGGGTGTTAAGTGCGCTACAATAACGCCAAACGCGGCACGGGTCACGGAATATGGTCTGAAAGAGCAATGGAAGAGCCCCAATGGCACAATCAGAGCTATGCTGGATGGCACTATCTTCAGAACGCCAATAATGGTTACGAATATACAACCTGCTGTAAGAAACTGGACAAAACCTATCATCTTGGGTAGGCACGCATACGGCGATGTATACAAGAACGTTGAGTACAAGATTGAGGGCCCATGTAAGGCTGAGCTTGTGGTCACGAATGAGAATGGAGAGGACGTTAGACGCACGATACACAAGTTTAATGAACCTGGCATCATACAGGGCATACATAACCTTGACGCATCGATAACTAGCTTTGCCGAAGCTTGTTTCTCTTACGCACTGGACCAGAAAGTGGATCTATGGTTCGCTACGAAAGACACTATATCCAAGACCTATGACAATAATTTCAGGGCGATATTCGAGAAGCTATATGAAGAGGAGTACAAGGATAAGTTTGAGGCGGCAGGGATAACGTATTTCTATACACTAATAGATGATGCGGTAGCAAGGATAATGAGGGCGGAGGGCGGCTTGCTATGGGCGCTGAAGAACTACGATGGCGATGTGCTGTCTGATATGCTTGCGGCAGCATTTGGCAGTTTAGCTATGATGACTTCGGTATTGGTGTCGCCTCATGGCTACTTCGAGTATGAAGCGGCACATGGCACGGTGCAGAAGCACTACTACAAGCATCTCGAGGGTGAGAAGACCTCTACCAACTCAGTCGCACTGATATTTGCATGGAGTGGTGCGCTCCGGAAGCGTGGCGAACTTGACGGCACACCTGAGCTAGGCGCATTTGCAGACAAATTGGATGCTGCTGCTTTAGGTACGATAGAAGACGGGATAATGACCGGCGACTTAGCGAAACTGGCAAAACCGCCTGCACAAAAGACTGTGAACACGGAAGAGTTCCTGGATGAGGTAGCACGGCGACTTGAGGTGTAGGACAGTCAATCATGTTAGGAATAGAATGGAATATTGATGATCTATAAATATAGATGAAAGCGAGTATAACCGGAGGAGAAGGATTCTGGTATGGCGCGAACTGGCCGAGTCTGACGTTTCTCGAGATCGGGGAGCGGAGCAGGGACACGGAACTTGGGAAGATCCTGCTATCCCTCATGAGGAGGGTTTTTGGATTCGAGAAATATGACCTCTCCTGCATTACAAGAAGACATTCAACGGCTCTACGATGAGGAAGAGCGGGTTTCATGCATCTCGGAAGAGGAACTGACCCGATATGTCGAAAGGCATTATATGCTTGACATGATCATGGATGGTGGGGAGGTACGCGATATCGAGGAGTCAGAATAAGCCCCCCAACATGGATCAAGGGGCATGGACGATACTTCTCGTGGATATGGACGGTTTCTTCGCGTCCATCGAAGCGGTCAGGCATCCTGAACTTACAGGGCTGCCAGTGGTGGTCGGCGCAGACCCGAAAGGGGGCGCGGGCAGGGGGGTTGCCAGTACATGTTCTTATGAGGCGCGGGAGTATGGCATCCATTCCGGAATGCCGATCTCCCAGGCATACCG
The DNA here is from genome assembly GCA_034717055.1 of Methanobacteriota archaeon. Lineage (GTDB taxonomy): Archaea > Halobacteriota > Methanosarcinia > Methanosarcinales > Methanogasteraceae > Methanogaster_A. Next base: position 1,814 of record JAYELB010000193.1, on the reverse strand, counting down.
GTTGTGTCCTGACGCTAAGTTTCTGCCGGTTGACATGGCTCTGTATCAGGCGGTCTCCGGACGGATCATGAAGATCCTTGCGAGCTACGCAGATACGTTCCAGAGAGTCAGCATCGATGAGGCATTTATCGGAGTAAAAACGGATGATCCGGAAGATACCATCGAAACGGCGCTGAATATCAAAAAAGAGATACTCACGAAGGAAAAACTGACATGTTCCATCGGAATAGGTCCGAATAAACTTGTAGCGAAGATTGCATCCGATGTCCGGAAGCCTGATGGTTTGACCATCGTCGCGCCTGGCGAGGTGTGCGAGTTTCTTGACCTGATGCCTGTAACAAAGATCCCGGGCATAGGGAAAAAGACCGGACAAGCACTTAAGAGCATGAAAATCGAGACGATACGCGATCTAAGGGAGTACGATGCCCGAAAACTTGTTTTGAGGTTTGGAAAGTGGGGGTACCGGATGCATGATCTTGCACGTGGCATCGATAGAAGCGAGGTGAAAGAAGACTGCACAGTCAAATCAATAGGTAGAGAGCTGACATTCGAGGAGGATACATCCGATCCCGGGATTATCTACGATTCGATCGATGCGCTCGCCGATGAGACGCACCGCGCCCTATCAAAGACCGGATACCTATTCCGGACCGTGTCTGTGAAGGTCAGGTTCGAGGATTTTGATACACACACACGATCAAAGAGCATCGGATTCACAAGTTCCGATCCGGAACTGGTCAGAAACATCTCAAAGAACCTGATAAGTGAGTTTATCGGAGAGGTGAAGATACGGCTGATCGGAATAAGATTATCGAATCTACGGATAGCGGATAATGGATCGTCGGGATCGGTCTACCGATTCCACTGCCTGCAAGAACCCTGCATTACGAGACAGACCTCGATATACGAGTTTATCCGGTGATCCGGAATTTTTGGCGAGAAAAATAACCGCAGAGGGTACGGAGGAGCGCTACAAGCACTTAACCATTTATTCCCTCTCCCTGTATTATGCAGTTATATTCCGTGTTTGGTTGCAGTATGCGCCATGTCCCAGGTAGCTCCGGCATAGTGAAGTCCCTGGTAGTGGTTTTAAGTACCCGGGTAGTTACTGGGGTGATGAAAAGATGCGCCTACCTCAAACTGAATCAGTCATATTTTTGTTCCGTTTTGGTACTGGGACAAAAACATCGCGCCAGGTAGATTGAACTGAATGCCACTGGTTTTTCTTGCACCGCGAAGGAATTGGATAACATTTGGGGTTCACGATCGGACTAACGGAACTACTACACCAAACTGATCCAATTTTTGTTTCGTTCAGTACTTGATGCAAAGATCTTACAACATGTGAGCACTCATCGATATTTGTGAAACAAGCCGTATTCAGCGTGCCACTTATCGATTGTCCATTGAGGGCGGGATGACAAAAAAAAAGGAACAAAAATGAGATTTTTTAATTTGTTCTGGTCGGTTGAAAACATGGCGCCAACCCGGCAAATACAAATATGATTAGATGGTTGTAATCAGTGAAATCGGTGTTAATCTGTGGCTAAAATAATATCAGCCACAGATTAACACAGATGGACACAGATTAGCTGTGTAAATAACTTTTCAGATCGGTAGTGCTCCCTTGTTGCAGTTGTGATCGCGTAAGGCAATCCGACGTTCCCAGAAAATAATAAAAAGACTCGGATATCGACCTGGGAACAAAAGGTAAACATGGCATTCTGAAATCAATGGAGACGCGCGTTGCTTTTCTGAGTGACCCAAATCACAAGATTGTGTTTCACTATTTACCCCCAAGCACACTTCATGGA
>JAYELB010000192.1:0-3200 GCA_034717055.1 Methanobacteriota archaeon | reverse complement strand
CGGATTCTGTGATCGCGCCATGGCAACCGCACCATCGACATGAGTCAGCTCGGGATTAGTCTCCAGCTTAATCGTATTGCCAGAGCCGCCTGTGCCATCGCCTTTCGGATCTCCGCCCTGAATCATGAAGTTGTCGATCACGCGGTGGAAGATTAGATCTTTGTAGAATCCGCGATTTGCCAGTTCGATAAAGTTTGCGGTGGTGTTCGGTGCCCGCTCTTCGTAGAGCTCCACGGTCATCGTTCCCATGCTCGTCTCGATATTGGCGATCTGGTTCTCTTCCCCGATCTTCTCGGTCGCATCAGCCACGGTGTCCCCCTTGTCCCCCTTGTCGCTGTCAGCACCACCAGCCCCGGCCACAACAACTTCGTCACCGCCGATAGAAACGAGTTTCACATCAAAGATTAGTATCTTTCCGGCAAGTCGGTGGTTGAAATCGACCACAACGCTAGTATTTGTGATGTCTGTTATAGTGCCTACCTGCCCCATGCTGGTAGTGAGCTTTTCACCGAGCACAGGCGTGATGCCTGCTGCACTCAATTTTTCGACCGGAACGCTTTGAACCATCTCCTCGCGGTGGACGCCATAAGCGTCTTCCGGTGATATAGTCAGAGTCTTCTCTTCACCTACAGCCATGCCGACGACACCGCTGTCGAACCCTTTGATCATCTGCCCCGCGCCGACTGTGAATTCAATCGGCTGATAATCCCTACTTGGATTGTATACTCCGTTTTCGGTCGCAACATCCTTCACAGATGTGTCAAAAACAGTACCGTTCTCCAGTCTTCCGGTGTAGTCCACTGCAACATGGTCGCCTTCTTTGACTACCGCTGCATTGCCACCGCTATCAGAGTTTATACAGCCACTGCTGACAAGGATCGATGCAATTACGATGCAGATAATGAGTTGTTTGTTCATGCCGATCACTATATTTCTGTGTTTGTGGTATGGTATATAAGTGCTGTTATGCGTCGTTGGTAACGACTCTGTCGTTGACACTTGCGGCATCCCGCGTTGCGGTGACCAAAAACCCGGAGAGTTTTTGATATTTTAGGGATAGGAGTTTTTTGGAAAACCACAGAGGGAACATAGGACACAGAGTGGACGAAAGATGAAAATAACAACGTTCTATTACCCCATATGCACTATGTGGTTTAATCTTCCTTATCATAATCGAACCTCCCGGAAGAGTGGAAAAGTGCATCGGCGCGAATTACAGGGAGAGCCACGAACATCTTATGTGATTGCAGCGCAAGGGTTGGCTGATGGACATCGAGGGATATGCAAAACGAGGGCTCAGACGGGGCGACCCGGACCTCAAACAGAAACTTACAGACCGGATACTCGAGATCAAAGACATCTCTCCAGAGAGGGCGCGCGATATCGCCAGCGCAACGATCAAAGAAGCACATGCCACGCTCCGCCCCGCAGGAGAGATCCTCGCCCCGATCGCGTCAGGGGTCACGATGGGCGAGTTCGGTGTAGGGTCTAGGGGCGCTGGAGATTTTTATGCGCACGAGAAGATCGCGGAGGTGATCGGAAAGACCGACGCCATCGTTGATTCGTCACACCTCGACGATTCGGGCGTGGTACGCATCGCAGGGCAGGATGACCGGGGCCGGTACGTCGTTTTGAACATCGACGGCATCCACTCGCGGTTAAGCGATTTCCCGTTTCTTGCAGGGTTTCATGTAGCACGCGCCGCACTCAGGGATATCTATGTGATGGGCGCACTCCCTGTTGCGATGCTGTCAGACATCCACGTCGCAGATGACGGCGATGTCGGGAAGATATTCGATCATATCGCAGGCATATCAGCAGTCGCCGAACTGACGCACGTGCCGCTTGTCACCGGGAGCACGCTTCGGATCGGCGGCGACATGGTGATAGGGGACCGGATGACCGGCGGCGTCGGCGCTGTCGGGGTTGCCAGCGACCTCACAGCACGCATCGATGCTACGCCGGGCGATGTCATCTTGATGACAGAAGGCGCAGGAGGCGGAACGATCTCGACTGCTGCGCTCTATTACGGGATGCACGATGTTGTTGATGAGACTATTAACGTCACCTTCATAGAGGCATGCGAGGCACTCTTTGCCGCGGATCTTCCGGGAATGATCCATGCGATGACCGACGTCACCAATGGCGGAGTACGCGGCGATGCTAAGGAGATATCGAGAACCGCCAGGGTGAAGCTGGTCTTTTATGAAGAGAAGATGCGAAATTTGGTGAATCAGAAAGTTCTTTCGATGCTTGAGTCACTTGAGATTGATTATCTGGGGGTGTCCCTGGATGCGCTTCTCTTGATCGCGCCGCCTGACGCTACATCTGACATTATGGACGCAATCAGGGGTGAAGGGGTCAATATCGAGGTGGTTGGCGAGGTGTGCGAAGGCGAGGGTGCCGAACTGGTCATCGATGGCGAGGTCAGCGACTTCACGCCGCGATTTCGGGAGTCGGCATACACCCCGATCAAGAAGTTGGTTGGTGAGGCAGCGCCAGATGATTACGAGCTAATGTGCGCGGCTGTCGACCATGCAGCGGCGGAGGCTATGGAGAAGAGGGACCTGGTGGTGGCGAGGGTACGGGGCGCGTAAACTTGGTGCTGGTGGCGGTATCAGGGGGTTGGTTTGATGGATGACGCTCTGGATGTGATTCTTGTGAATAGATGCAACCAGAGAAATGAATTCCAAACTGTTTTGCCAGCGAAGATGTGTGTTTCGTGTGTGGAGAGTCTTTATCTCAGCACCTCCTGTATAAAATGTGTATGAAGGGATGTACGAGGCGAATGTGGATGTGAACAAGCGACTTACGCTGATTGAATAGGGCGCGGATGTGTACGGCTGTCGACCGTGTAGCAGCGGGGCGGCGGAGAGGGGGGATTTGATGGTGGCAAGAGTGCGAGGTGCGTAAACTCGTTTTTATCGATGGTATTGGTTCCTGTAGAGGGATTTTGGGGTTCATCCAATCGTGGCGGTTAAGTTTTTATGGTGGAAGGTTGATTTGATAAATGACACATTGGATGTGATTCCTGTGAACAAATATAACCAAATCGATGAATTCCAAACTGTTTTGCCAGCGAAGATGTGTGTGCGTGTACTTATGCTCCTGATGCTTGCAGCCGCCGCGGTGCTCGTGGTGGGCGCAGGTGTGGGCGCGGCTGCGACGACACTGTATGTGGATGATGGCGGCGGCGCAGA
>JAYELB010000191.1:0-3201 GCA_034717055.1 Methanobacteriota archaeon | reverse complement strand
AGTAATGCAGAAACTCTTTTTACAATAGAAAAGATCCCAAGCGATAATCATATCCGTGATATTCTTGATAATGTTCATCCTGAGCTACTTTTTCCAGTTTTCGATGTGATATTTGAAATGTTTAAGAAAAACGGATATCTCAACTCATTTGATGGATTTCATGCTAAAAGGTCTTGAAATTGACATGCCCCCTAATCAGAGATGATCGTTGGATTCCAACTGATTCGTTATCCAATTAACTTTTGTTTTGCATGATTTCAGGGGCTATTGGATTAATTTTGCTTATCATTCTGAAAAATCAGTTGATTTGGATTGCATTTGGTCTAATCGAAGATAAGATTGTGATTGGTGATGTGTTTCGAGAGCAAAAATTTGAGTGAACGATACGACAGTTTGGGTGAATGGGGTCATAATTAGAATTGCTGGTTTCATCCGGAACGTGTTCCGGTTCGGTGCGGATATTTTCGCGCCTGCCTGCGGTGGACATCATCCGCGCTTGCACCTCGATGCGACTTCGCAGTGATTGAGCCTTCAGGGCAAGCGCGCTCGCGGTGTGCAAGTGTAAGCACCCCTCTGATCTTATAATTTTGAATATGACCTCAAATACAGGAGCGCCGAGATAAATTCATACTCGCCAGCTGGTGAAAATCCAGCCTGAGGAAAGGTTAGCCACCACCACCTCAGAACTGAACCCCGCACGCAGTCTGGTAACGGACTGATGTGATGCCGGGGGATGGGATACCAGGCCACAATCGAAGGGTGTTCGGTTATAAGCCCCGAAATTCTGATGATTCCGGAAGCCGACGTTGTCTGTGTGACGGAAACGCTGCATTCACACCACCGTTAGTCAGGTCCTCCTGTCTTGGAATATAGCAGAGAGTTCTGGGACATTGCGCGGTGATATGAGTCAGAGCGGGCGTCTCAGACCGTAGAATGGTATCAAACGGAGACGCTTGGGTTCTCGGGAGACTCAATGTGCTCTCCTTGTTCTCCCTACAGGAGCATGAGTGTGCGATGTCAAGCCTATAGACGGTAAGTCACCGTAAAAAGGCATATTGAGAGTCGGATCAGCTAATATTACCGAGGAAGCAGGGTAATTCCTGTGGAGGGAAGGGGCTGACAGTTGAACCGTTTGGGACAGGGACATATCTTCCGTACTCTAATGCTCGGGATCGGTGAAGGTATCCGGATCGATACCCCAGCAGATATCGCATGAGCCTGGTATATCACCAATCATCAGGATAGCTGTGGCAGTACCGGCACTGATGCTCTGTGCCGCTGTTGAAGTTCTGCTTCGAATTATCGTAAGCAGTCTTATCGTGACATTCCGTGCAGTTTGTGATCTCCAGTGTCGGCGTCAGCGTTCCGTGGAGATTGATGCTGTAGTTCGCGGGATCCGCGGTGATGTTATGCCGATCGCTCTCGTTTAGTGGATCTGACTGATACGCGTGGCAGCATTCGCACCACTTCCAGGTAAACTCCTCGATCGGATGGTGTGCCCCCTCGTTTACATGACACTTCGTGCAGTTCACAGCCCCGTGCACACTTGCATTAAACATCGTCTCGTTCACATAGGCGTCAGAGTCGTTCAGTCCGAAGTGGCAGTTCCCGCACTCGTCTGCCCATTCAAACGAGGGGATCTTAAGAGGCAGATCGTGTATCCTGCCCCTGTCATGGCATTCCGGAACGATGCAGGCAGATGTCTTTGTCGCATGTGGGATGTTTGCGGTGTAGTTCGGGTATCCCGCGTGTGCGAATATCCCGATGAACTCGTTTGTCGGGTTTTTGTGGCACCATGCGCAGTCAGAGAGGTTGCCATCTATGTTGATGTCGGCGCGGTTCCACGGATAATGCGATGCCTGTGACATATTGACGCGGTACGATGCATTCCCGCCGGCATCGAAGCCCGGAACCTTCATCGTGCTTAAATTGTGGCATCCAAATCCACAAGAGGACGAGTTCGTGGGTGCGATGGATTGATTCGCGTTTGCAGTGATATTGATGCCGCCTTTGAAGTGGTTGTAGACTGCTGTTGCGGTGCTCACATTCCGGTACGCACAAGTGCCGTTGTGGCAATCATAGCAGAGATATGCATCGTTGTTAAAGGTGTCTCTGTGACCGTCCTTGGGGTACGCCCCTTCTGGTACGTGGCAGCCCCAGCACTTGGCGTTGTTCGCATCACCGATCTTGGATCCGGCAATGCCGATCATGTTCTCATTGACGTTCTCATGCACGCCCAGATTCATCGCGGTCACATTGATCTCGTATACCGTGCCGGCCTTGTTAGCCCCATAGAGCGCATGACAGTCTGTGCAGTTTCCGCTCGTCTGTACCCGCGTCAGAGTCTCGTTGTGAAGCCGCCCCTCGCCGTGACAGACGTTGCAGTTCCGGCCTCCTGCATGCTGGATGTTCTTGTCGTTTTCGACCTGCATAAACGGGGTCGATTCATTGACGTGGCAGTATGAGCAGTACGCGGTGTTGTTACCCTCCACGAACATACCCGCGATATCTATCCGGTTATTCCCGTAGTGCGACACGATCGAGAATGCGGTGCGGTAGGTATCGTTTTCAATGAATGGATATATCATCTCTGACTGGTTGTGGCAGCCCATGCACGAGTCCGAGTCTGTCGGGCCGTTTAAGTACGCAGAGATATTGGTCCCGTTCATGAAGTGGTTGTAGACCTTCGGAGCAGCGCTCACATTGGTGAATGGGGCACCTACCTTGTTGTGGCAGTCGTAGCAGAGATACGGCGGATCCTTCCGCATGGAGTGCACATCCACGTTCAGACCGCCTTCGAAGTGGCAGACCCAGCAGGACTGGTTCAAGCCGTACTCATCAGACGAGATATTGTTTGTGTTCCAGTGCATCGCCGCCCCAAAGACGCTTTCGTCGATCCGCTTGTTCTTTGCAAATCCTTCGTCGCCGTGGCATCTCAAACAATCAGGTCCGCCCAGCCCACCCAACAGGTTCGCTGCATGGAAATCCACCGGGATATGGTCATTGCTTGTATGGCAGACAAAGCAGCCATCGCCTGAGTTTAACTCATTTGTGAAGTTACCGTGCCTGTTCTGTGGAGCATCTCCCCAGATCAGTCCGGCTGTTGTGTTGTTGTGGCAGACTCCGCAGTTACCGGTCGGACGAATCAAGTACTTCAGTATGCTATAATGCGAGACGCTCGATGCAAGTGTGTTCTTGAGT
>JAYELB010000190.1:0-3205 GCA_034717055.1 Methanobacteriota archaeon | reverse complement strand
GATGCAGAGGAGAAATGCGATGAGGTATATTCCGGGGGAGGGGATGTTGAAGTACACCATGTGTATGTATGGTTGATCTTTGTAAAAAGGTGTGTATAGGGGGTCTGAGTTTATAGTGTATATACCATTAAAAAGTCTCAAAAATCTGGAAATTAGGGTGAATACTATCTGGCAGATAATCGCATAGGTGCCGGTTTGGAACATGCGCTATCAGGCGTCCCGGATCCCGGTCAGTGTTACTGGATTTTTCGGTCGGACCCCCCGTGCCCCAAATTGATACTGGCCCTAACCGATTACCGCATGAGTCTAATGGAATTACAATCTCTTGAAAGTTTTCTAGCAAGAGACTATTATGGTGGAGATAAGGAAAAATTGATCAGAGAGACCTCTGTACTACTCAAAGACGAAGCATGGGTCGCAGATGTTGTGGATCTCGTAAATTAACCATCTCCTCACTCATGTCGCAGCGCGTCCACCGGATCCATCTGCGATGCGGACCGGGACGGCAGGAATCCGGCAAGAACCCCGATCGAGAACGAGAAGAGGAGCGCGAACGCGGCAAGCTCCCACGAGATCCATGCATGTATGAGACCGACCCCCATCTCCTTTCCGATAATCTCTACCATGATCGCCATCCCAAAACCAAGCACGACCCCGATCAAACCCCCAACCACTCCAATCAGGCCGGATTCGACCAAAAAAAGCATTAATATCGTATTGTTCTCTGCTCCGAGTGCTTTATATATCCCAATCTCCCGCGTCCGTTCCACAACTGAGGTGTACATCGTATTCATGATCCCGACACCGCCAACAAGAAGCGAAATTGCTCCAATCCCTATCAGAACGACGGATACCGCTGAAAGTATTCCACCAACGGTCTCTGAGAGTTGTGCTGCGGTCATGACCGTGAAATCCTCCTCATCACGCTCATCTTCAAGTCGATCACTGATACGATCTGCAACATCTTCAGGATCGGCCCCCTCCTTTATCTTCGCGAAGAAGAAGTCGTATTCATTGTTCACGTCGAAAAGCCGCTCCGCATCATCGATGCTCATAACGATAGTCGTGTCGTCATCCCGGTTCCCGATCTCCTCCATGATCCCGACTACCTTGAACCCCTGATCCTTGATCTCGATCTTATCGCCTATCTTGACCTCTTTGTAAGTATCACCGACTCTAAAAGTTTTATGCGCAGTCCAGTAACCGATCGTTATCTTATGGGTATCCTTATCCTCCAGATTCCTTCCTGATTCGAGTTCATATCCCTGGACATCGAAATACGCGTCCTCTGCTATCGACGGCACCATGCCGACAACCGGCGCAGTGGCATCGATATCCTTGTAGGTTATAAGCGAGGTCCGGTAGACCATGTAACAGTTCGCATCTACCCCTCGCACATTCTCAACAGCCCTCACATCCCGGTCCGTGAAGTATGTCGATGCGGAACTTGGACCACCCAACGCGCCGCCCGGTGGCACCGGCATGATTATAATCTTGTTGACCCCCATCTTCCCGATCTGCTCGTCCACATAGACCTGCATCCCAACTCCGATCGAGATCAAGCCAACGATAGCCATAATCCCGATCACTATGCCGATGATCGTTAGGTAACTCCGGGTTTTCCGCTGTACCAATCCCTTGTAGCAGAACCGGAAGTAATCCGAGAATTTCATTTGGATGTGATCCTTTTAATGCGTTTTCTAAAGAGGTATGCAAGCAGCAGAACGAGTGCTACGATGATTATCCCTGTATATCCACCACTCTTGGGTGCAATTGCTTTCATCTCTTTGGAAGTGTAAACTTTTATCGGTATTTCTGTCGTCATACTATACGTATTACCGTAATCATCATCGTAACTCACATCTACAGTCACATTGCTACAATCTGACGAATTAGTCAGTATCCTGAAATCGACAGTATCGTAATCATCGTTCTCGATGTCGCCGATGTATCTCGTGTCGCTGTCGATCAGTCCGAACCGATCCCCATCCGCTATCGTCAGCACGACGTGCTTTGCCTGAGAAAGCCCGCAATTTGCAACGCCGATGGTGATCTCTCCGACCGCGCCATCGGTGAGTTCGTCCTGTGAATCGAGATAGACCAAGAGCGTGTTTCCGCTCGATACCGGAACCAGCACCGAATATCGTTGCGCTGGCTGCATTCCGTGCGTCTCGTTCTCATAATAAATCGCGATCGGCAGTGGGTGCTGGGATGGTGTGATGGTATCGACAAAGAAACCGGACTCGATGAGTGCAGTCTCGCCAGGTGCTACTGTGTCGATGTAGTATATAGACATCTTCGGAATGATGATAGTTTGATTTCCAAAAAAAACTTTTACATTCTTTGCATCCCCGGTTCCTACATTTTTAATCGAGAATTTTGCATCAAACTCAGATTTGAGGTCTGCTTCCGGGATATCGGCATCGAGGAGGACAAGATCCGGATGTCCCATCACCCTGATCGTGAGTTCGGTCATGCTCTTCGTGGCGAGATAGTGACGGTTAGAATCAAAATCTCCGCTATAAGTGATATTGAGATCGAGCGTGTACTCGCCAGACCGTGCGTCAGGATCCACGGTAAGATAATACTCGGTATTTGCAGTCTCGCCGCATCTGAGTTCAGGTAACGTCTGGGTCGCTTCTTCGGTCTCTTTCAGTTCGAATGGTTCTTGCACGTCCAGATGCCAGATGATATTCTTTGCCGGTTCGTCTCCATTATTTGTCGTCTTGATTAGCAGCGTCACCTCCTCACCTGGCTGTGCAGGATACGGGATCTGCTGGAACAGGCTTGCAGAGAGCGCAGGAGCATCAGTTGGGTATGGCGTTGCTGAGTTATATGTGCCGACCCTTGTTTTGACTGTGGCATCTGCAACACCTGCATGAGCTGCCACGAGTGCCAGACTTATGATTATAAGTAGCGCAAACCGATTCATAGGAGTTGGTTTGTATCCGATGATATATATGCTGACCGATCAGCACTGTATGGTTTGGAAACTTTGCTGTTGCCGCCAACAAATTCCTTTTCGAGATTTTTCAGGTCGAAAAGCAGTACATTATCCTTTGCAGCTAGTTTTTTTCATCCTTTTAGTATATCCTGATCTCGATATTAAGCAATAAACCTCTTTCCCCCCATAACCCCCCCATCTTACATATCCTGCCTTGTCAACGAGGCTCAGATAAACATCTGTATCAAGCATACGGTTCGT
>JAYELB010000189.1:0-3229 GCA_034717055.1 Methanobacteriota archaeon | reverse complement strand
GTATCAAGATTGAACGCATCCTTAAACCCGTATTTACCCCATATTTTACCGCCGTAAGTTTCGTACATATACCGCAAAGCAGGAATTGCAATATCAGGTGCTAATGCAACCGATCCGCCAGCACCGGTCGGCGGAATGGTTCCATCATGGCAATAGCAAGGACAGCTCCCATGGTTAGTGTACCCACCGGGTCCATCGCACGCAGTAAGTCCCCAGCAGTTCTCGCCATAAGTGACATACACATTGCTGTTATCGATACAGAACAATCGGTTCTCCCTGACTGCGTTTATCGAGTTCTGCCAGTAGTTCGCATAACCATCGTGCTTACACCTGAAATCAATCCAGCAGTGTGAATACTGGTAGGTGAATAAACTTCCAGTATAGCAATTGATAAAATTCTCACCATCGCAACCGTCTGATGAGCTGCATGGCAGCTTAAAGTCGTCCATGTAAATCGTAGAACCGGCTTTGGACACGTTGGTTCCAAGGATTGCAACCGTGAATCGGTTGACCTTCGTCTTATCCAGTACACCATCCTGCATTGTCGGTTCCCACACTCTAAAGGATGAAACTGGTATGTCAAGTTCATTCCAACCCGTCCAGTTCAAAGGCAATTCATATATCCAGTATTCCTTGCCATAATCTTCTTCGATCTTAATTCTCAATATATTACTAGAATTATCACCATATATCCACAGATTTACGCTATCGTAGTTCGCCCATGTACTTTTTTGCAGGTAGGCTCCGCACCGTTCTACGTCAGCACCATCGCCAATGGTATAGTCGATCTTCATTGAATAATCTCCGATTTTGCTATTGTTCGAGCGCGATATGTCGATGGATGCGCCGGAACCGGAGTCTGCAAATGTTGCCCAATCAAGCACATCATCGTCCTCAAAATCGTCCACCACTCTGTCACAGTCCTTGCCATAAGTGCTTGCCCACGCATCCCAACTCCCTTTCGGATCCGGGACCGGATGGGTTGGCGAGCCGATAGCTAAGAGGTACATGATCATTGCTTCGTTATAACCGCACCAGTAGCCAGGTGATAACCCCTCTTCAGGAGTCCATTTCATTGCGATCGTATTGGTTCCGTTTAACATCCACGTCCAGTTAACTCTTTCATAGAGCTCGTTTGACCGATTCCTTATGCTTTCATTCTCTTTAAAATGCTCGCCGGCATGTAATACTCCTGCCATTAGGAGTGCGGTGTCGATGGACGATACCTCACAATCCCATTCACGTGCCCCCGTGCTCATGTTAATCCAGTGATAATAAAAACCTTCTTTATTATACAAATCGTTGAACGTTTCAAGCGTGGTTAATATCCTGTCAGATGCATCTGTGCGATTCACCCACCCTCTGCTTTCTGCTATACATATCGCTGAGAGGCCAAAACCCACCGACGCGATACTGCAAGGGGAATCCGGTGTGCTTCTATCCCTTATCAAACCGTTTGTCTGGTTTACTTCGCTCCAGAAATAGTTGAAAGTGTTGTGTTCTACCATCTCAAGAAAATCATAATCTGCTACGGGCATGTCAGACAATTCCAGTCTGATATCATCCACGTATATGGTGGAACCTGGTGGACTGTTTCCGGATACGACCAGTGTAAAGCGATTTATCTTTGACTTGTCCTCAGAGATGTCATTCACCACCCCTTTTGCACTGAAGGAAGAAACGGGTATTTTGAGTTTTTTCCATCCACTCCAATCTATAATTGGAGTATACTCCCATCGTACCCGTCCTTCTTCTCCGTAATCTTCCTCGAGTTTAATCTCCAGCGTATTGTTGGAATTGTCGCCATGTACCCACAAACTCACATTGTCGTAATTTATCCATGTATCCACCTGCCTGTAAACACCGCACCAGTTTGTTTCATTCCCACTTATGTTACAGCCGAGTCTCATCGAGTAACTCCCGGATTTACTGTTATTTGACAATGACCGATAGATAGATGCGTTTTGAGTTGCGAACACATACCAATCGCCCACATCGGCGTCTTCGAAATCATCTATGACCGGATTTATCAGGTCCGCTTTTGTGAGATATTCCGCACCAGCTGATATGTCGTACTGATTGAAATATGCCACAGGTGGAATCGCTGCCGCTGCCGTGCATATAGACATGAGTATCACGAGAGCCGCAGCCACCACCCACACCGGCATGGATTGATTCATCCCGACATCCCGAACGTGGAATCGCGCTCGATCCAGTCACCATCACCGTCAGTATCGAGCCCATCGGTTCGCCGCTGCCATGATAGTCCCTCTGTCGAGTGCGTGTAAGCGATGCTGCTGTCGACCTCCTCGCCATCGCGATACAGAAACACCTGCCCGCTGCCGTTGTCAAGCTGTATCTTAGTTGTCAGGTAATATCCATGCGGCTCGATGGTCATACCTGCCGGAATTGTGTAGGTATCACCATCCTCGTTTTTGAGAATCCATCCGCTTATGTCTACGGGCTCACCGCCGCAGTTGTACAGTTCTGTGGTCTCGTTTCCGCGATCAGTCCCTATCGGGTTCGGCATCAGTTCGTTGATCACGATCTTCTGAATGGCTCCAGGGTCTTTCGCTGCCATCTGCAGGATCATCAGCGCATCAAGAGACGTGACCTTCCTGTCGCCATCGACATCCACATCAGCACCCCACCCGCCGCTGACCGCAAGTTGCAGTGCGATTACGGCATCTGCGGTGGTGGTGGAACTGCCTGTAACCCACACCGCGATAAATGCGGAGTTGTAATTCGCCTTGCTTGCTGAGATCATGAACTTGCCTGCCGCACCAGGCGTGAACCGGACCTCGCCATTCGAGTCGGTGGGGCCGAGATTATCTCCAGCGAACCAGACCTCTGCACCCTCGACAGGAAAGCCGTCTGCTGTGATCGATATCACGATCTCCTCACCAACAACCAATCTTTCGGGAAGTTCAATCTTGAGCGCTGCGATCGATCCGATCGTTCGCCTGACGAAGAGGTAATATCGATCGCCACCGTCATCTGAGGTAGTGAAGCCAATATTTTCCATAATCATGGTGGTTTCACCCTCATCAAGATCGATATCATTCTCTTTGTTCTTCATCGTGATTTTATCTCCTGTTGCACTTGTGATCTCCATCTCGCCGTATGTGTCACCGGAGTCTATGGAGATCGGATCATCTGATATCTGAAATGCACCCTTGATTGTGACCATGTCGGACTCCGTGCCAGCAAATACATTGTCGATGTACAC
>JAYELB010000188.1:0-3236 GCA_034717055.1 Methanobacteriota archaeon | reverse complement strand
ACACGATCGTCGGCATCGTTGCAGGCATGAGTCTGACAAACCGCAGAAAGCGGGATATGCCGATGTTCGCATTCGCAGACAGCGACGAAGGTGCCAAGGTTTCTGCACGTGGCACGCAGGACCTTGTGAGAAGAGGGCTTAATCTTGCGGATGCGCTCGAAGTCTGCGCAGCGAAGGTCGGTGGCATGGGTGGCGGGCACAACATCGCAGCAGGTGCGACCATACCTGATGGAGCGAAGGATGAGTTTCTTGAATTGATGGATGCGATGGTTGGAGAGCAAGTCACCCCGGCGGAGTGATGTGAAATGGATGCATTGTACTTGAATGATTGTTATTTGACGGAATTTGAAGCAACTGTTGAGGCGGTCACCGATGATCGGTTCGTGATCCTCGATAAGACTGCATTTTATCCCAATGCTGGCGGACAGCCAAACGATCTCGGCGTTCTGGTCCGGGATGGAAACGAATATCCGGTGGTCCATGTGCGGAAGATGGATGATTTGATCAGCCATGAGATCGCAGATCCGGGGCTCATGGTGGGCGATTCCGTCACCGGAAGGATCGACTGGGGCAGGCGGAATCTCTTTATGCGGTCGCATACCGCATGTCACGTCCTTTCTGCTGTGATTAACAAGGAGACTGGTGCGCTCATCACAGGGAACCAGATCGGAGAGGCAAGGACCCGGGTGGACTTCAGTCTGGAGGACTTCGACAGGTCGCAGATCAGGTCGTTTGAAGAGAAGACGAACGAAATCATTGATCAGGAGATTCCGGTTGTGATAAAGATTCTTCCTGCAAAAGAGGCGCTTAAGATGCCGTCGATTGTGAAATTAAAGATGGATCTGCCTGAGATGGAAGAGCTACGCATCATCGATATCGTGGGCTTTGATGCGCAGGCATGTGGCGGCACGCATGTGCGAAATACCGGTGAGATCGGGAGGATCGAGGTTGTGAAGGCTGAGAATAAGGGGAAGAATAATAGAAGGATTTATTTCAGGTTGGGGGCGGTTGGTTGATGTTTTTTTAGACGCTGTCAGGATGGCGTCGCGACCGCGCTTGCAATCGTAGCCGGCAGTCACCCGTGCGATGCCGCAACATTCGCTGCCGCGGACGTAAGACGCGACGGGTAGGTCATAGCCCCAGACGCTCTCATGATCCTGCAAGCAGCGGTTGGGAATATATGACAAAATGCGAAGGTACTTATCCCAAATAAGTCACATACACAAGAACAGGAGATGTAACCACATTGGAACGATACACACGATATGAACGCGCCCGCATCATCGGTGCACGAGCGCTCCAGATCTCGCTTGGAGCACCGGTACTGATCAGACCCGACACCGGAGACCCAATCGAGATAGCGCTGCGGGAACTGGGCGAAGGTGTGCTGCCGATCACCGTAAGGAGATAACCTGGGATGAGCACAGAGATCTCCCCATCCGAGATGCGCAGGGTCGATGTCAACTGTGGCGGTATCGGTTTACTTCCGCTCCAGTTGATGGAGAACGCTGGCGCATCTGTTGCACGCGCGATTCGCGCACGGTTTGGTGGCACGCAGACCAAGATCGTAGTCCTCGCAGGCACCGGCAACAACGGCGGTGATGGGTTTGTTGCGGCACGGCATCTTTTGGATTACAATCCTGAGATTCTGCTGCTCGGACGCGCCAGGGACATTGCAACCGAGGAAGCCCGCCGGAACTGGGAGATACTAAAGAATCTCAGTGCCGATCTCAGGGAGATTAAGGATTCATCCGAACTCTCGGAGCTGGAACTGGGCGCTGACATCGTGATCGACGCCATGCTCGGTACAGGCGTGCGCGGGAGCGTCCGTGAGCCAGTGGCAAGTGCAATCAACCTTATAAATAAATCTTCCGCGTTTGTTCTCTCAATGGATGTCCCGTCCGGATTCAATCCTGATAATTTCGGGAAGGTAGTCTGTGCAGACCTGACAATCACGAACCACCGGATGAAAGAAGGGCTTTTAAGCCATCCGGAGATTGCTGGCGAGATAGAGGTTGTCAACATCGGCATCCCTACGCGGGCTACCCTGATCGTCGGGACCGGAGACCTGCCGCCAGAAAGGAATGTACAATCGCACAAAGGCAACAACGGCAGGGTGCTTGTGATCGGGGGTGGTGCGTTTACAGGAGCCCCTGCGCTTGCCGCGCTTGCAGCAGCACGGGCAGGTGCGGACTGGGTTACGGTAGCAGCACCTCGAAGTGTTGCAGGGGCGATTGTAGGCTTCTCGCCGGACATGATCGTTCATTCGTTATCTGATAAGTATCTTACCAGCGATGATATCGATACGGTCAATGCTTTGATCCGGAAGCACGACGTGACCGTGATCGGGATGGGGCTTGGTCGTGAGAGCGAGACCGCGGAGGCAGTCTCCGAGATCCTTAGGTCAAATCCTGATGCGCGGTTCGTGATCGATGCGGATGCGCTCCATGCGCTCCGGATGCCGGTGCCGGTACATGAGGGGGAGCTACCGATCATAACGCCACATGCCGGCGAGTTTCGGATGCTTGGCGGAGCTGTGTCAGCTGATCTTGATGAGTGCTGCGAGATGGTCAGGGATTTTTCTGCGAGAAACCATGTTGTTACGCTGCTTAAAGGAAATACCGATGTCATGTCAGACGGGAGCGCGGTAAGAATCAACCGGACCGGAAATTCCGGGATGACTGTCGGTGGGACCGGTGACGTGCTTGCAGGAGTTACCGGTGCGATCTTTGCAAAGGCCGGTGCGCTTGCTGCTGCTTCGGCAGGTGCGCTTATTGTGGGGACTGCTGGCGATCTTGCGTTTGTGGAATACGGATACGGGCTGCTTGCAACCGACGTCATCGAGTACATCCCGGATGCGATGCGCAGGTAACCGAAAGGTAAGGGTGCGGCTTACATCCCGATCAGGGACCTTCTTGGGAGCAGGGGGTTGCAATATCACAAAGATGGTGCGACACTGGATCAATAACCCTTGCATTCTGCCAATCGTCTCGATTCTCGTAACTACTCAGGTACCCAAACCACTATCGTGGGACTTCACCATGCAGGAACTATCGGAACATGGAACATACTGCAACCAACAGGGAATTTAACCGCCGATTAAGAAGGGGGCACACATACCTTTTTTTCTAACGTTTCCGTGCAATCCAAAACTTTAGGTATGAACCGTTTATATGGTATGTATTGATGGTTTCCGATTCTACCAGTGAAACTGTGGCTCAACGGATAGACGCTCT
>JAYELB010000187.1:0-13312 GCA_034717055.1 Methanobacteriota archaeon | reverse complement strand
CCATTCTGAGTTGTAGTTTGTTACAAGTATTCTCTCTGAATGTCCCTGGTTCGTTCCGAATATCATGAAACTTTATTCTCGCTACCAACTACATATAATGATATACCCACACATCGAGTATACTCGATTTTTTGACTATCTGATATAGTAGTGTCGATGCGTTGAGTCAATCCACCGTGAAAAATCAATGTGACAAAGTAGAACTAAAGAAAAGACCGTAATTGTGAACCCAAACTCCCGAAAGAGTGATAAATTTAGCTTCGAAAACGAGGTTCATCCATGATGAAGAAGGCAACTTTGGCACACAGAAAAGGGGAACTTCTTCTTTGGTGCTGCTCGAAAATTCTGAAATGCGCTTTCCGACATTGGGAGAAGAAGACATCTTTAGGAGATGTTAGAAACTATCAAATCCAGAAAAATTGTTAACAACATCTTTTCTTTTCAAAAACCGGTCGCCAACCACTCACAAAACCCTTTCATCCGATTCACACCCGAGTCCATACGCGCGGAAACATCGTTCCCGTCTCCGAAGTAACTAAACCTCTGATACCTCCCGCATAAATCGCCTCTTGATCTCCACAGGTTCCATATCAATAATCGGCACATCAGCGTTCCCCGGATCTACCGCTACCACGAGCACGCCCAAGCCATGCACGCCAGATCGTACCTCCGGAATTGTCCCTGCTCTCCGCACATCATGCACACCCGCGCCAGTTGCGATCGCTGCCAGATCAGCCGCACGCGATGTGGCAGTCAACTGGCATCCGGTCGAGCCGTAGCACTGGTTATCGAGAACGACGAGCAGATAGTTTTCCGGCGCATGGTTTGCGATGGTTGTAAGCGAGCCTAAGTTCATCAGAAGCGAGCCGTCCCCATCGAGGACCACAACCTTGCGCGGCTGCGCCATCGCCAGCCCAAGTCCGATTGATGATGCAAGTCCCATCGAACCGAGCATGTAAAAATGCGTCGTCTTATCCTTTAGCGCATACAGTTCCCTGCTCGGGTAACCGAGATTGCAGATCACAAGCTCATCTATCAGTTCCAAAGCGATTGCCTCGATTGCGGATATGCGCTTCATCTGATGATATCAACGGTTTCAGGGTATAAAGTTTATACGTCCGGGCAGCCATCTCACCATCATGACACGCGTCATCGGAATCGATCCGGGCACAAAGAGTTTCGACTTCTTTGGACTGGACGACGAGAAGGTTACCCTTGATCTATCGATACCAACGAAGGAGATCGCATCCGACCCTGAATCGGTCATCGATCTGCTGAAAGCGAGCAAGCCCGAACTTATCATCGGACCCTCAGGGTACGGGATCCCCCTCAAAAAAATCGCTGATATAACACGCCGCGACATATTCCTGATGTCGCTTCGTAGGAATGACGATGACAAGTCGATACTCGGGATGCGCAGGTTCATCGAGACGTTAAAAGAGCATAATCTACCGGTCTATGCAATCCCCGGGGTCATACACCTGCCAACGGTTCCTGCATATCGGAAGATCAACAGGATCGATATGGGCACTCCTGATAAATTATGCTCGTGCGCGCTTGCAGTGCGGGATCAGGCGGCAAGCTCTGGCATCGACTATGACCGGACATCATTTATACTGCTGGAGGTCGGATTCGCACACACTGCCGCAATCGCCGTCGATTCCGGAAGGGTTGTGGACGGCATCGGCGGAAGCAGCGGTGGCATCGGATTTCTTTCGATGGGTGCGATCGACGGCGAACTTGCATATCTCCTCGGCAGGTTCGGAAAAAAGTTCATGATCAGCCGGGGTGCGCGTTTCATATCCGGAAGCGAAATTACACCAGAGGATCTTGCCATGCACGATGATGCGCGCAGCGCGCTTATCGAGGGCGCGGTCAAGAACGTTCTCACGCTCACAGCTGCTCTGGCGCCGGAAGAAGTGTTGTTATCAGGTAGACTATCAAGTATTCCGGAAATTAGGGCTGAGTTGGTGGAGCGATTGAATGAGGTTGCGCCCGTTCGATCGTTGAAAGGATTTTCCGGTGCTAAAATTGCGAAAGAATCCGCACAGGGTGGCGCGGTGATAGCAGATGGGCTTTTGCATGGGCGGTACGCAGGCATCGTTGCGACGATGAGGGTTAAAGAGGCGTGTGGTATGGTTCTCGACTACGTGCCGCCGATTTCAGAGGGGTGATCCGGAATTCTTTTTATTTCATCAGTATTCAAGCAGTAGTACGATCATGGCATAATAGTGACATTGGCGTAGTACTCACCTCACAACGATGTATATGGCAATGTCACTCCAGTGTATAGTTTACAGTAAGTCTTTCTAAGAAATCCGTTCGCGTGGGTTTTGTACTGGGGTCATAGAAACGTAGACGCAGCCCATACCTCCGGGCTGCGATATTTTTTTCTGAACGAGAGTCGGGTTTTGGGTGCTGTTTGGGCAGCTGGGGTGTCGGACGTTTCGGTTCCGGGACTGCGCATCTTGCAGACTATCCCCGCCGTACGCATCCGATACCGGAAAGAACCGCCTCGATCCCGCCCTCGACACTATCCGGATCACAGTCGCCAAGAATCTCGATCCGGAAAGTTGCGCTTCGTCTCGGCTCGTACCGGTCGATTACATCCGCACGCACTACGCCGTCGCACCTCGATATCACGTCACAGATCACGGAAGGGTCTGCGCGGTCAGGCAGTATGACTGATATATCCCGCGTAAACCTGCGCAGATTTTCAAGTTTCCAGTCCCGTAACTCTGCTCGGCTGAGCAGTCTTATGTTTTCGATCGTCAATTCAACAGATCTCCGTCCTTCTTCCATGACAATGGTTCTCGGAGCGACATTTGTGATGACGCCTGTATGCATAACCCCTGAACGAAGATGTAACACGCCACTCTCGCATCCTATCGACCGGACCAGTTCCTCAAACTCTGTGATCTTCGTATTGATCAGTTTATCAGACCGCCTCAGAGCAGATTCCGTATCCCCAAAGTGGGATGCCGCATTCTTCATCAGATCGGTGAAATCGTCCACAGAGCCTTTCCTTACGATCTCCGAAAGCCCAGTACACTCGGCGATGAACGCCTCATGCACCTCCGCGATCAGGGAATTGTTCATCTGGATCATCGCATACAGGTGCGGGTTCTGACCAAGTATCCGCCCGACGAAATCGAGCATGATCTCGTATACCGGGCTCATGAACCTTCTTGACAGGGAGACCTCGAAGTCGAGGCTCCGAAGCGTGGATCCGATGCTTAAGTATGCGAAATGCGTGAGCCCCTGCACCACTGCCATGACCCGGTCATGTGTGTCGGCATCAACGATCTCGACGTTTGCACCCTCTTGCTCGAAGAGACCTGTCAAGACCGGAAGCCACCGTTTGCATCTGCTTGACGGCGTAATCATCACAGTCTGTCCGCGGATAGCAGGGATGCTCGGACCGAACATCGGATGCGTCCCGATCACCTCCACGCCATCAGGTGCACATTTCTCCATCGCAGCAAGTGGTATCTTCTTTATCGAGGTCATATCCATGAGAAGACTCCCGCGATTCATCTTCGGCGCAATCTCTTCTATCATATCCTCTGTTACATCGATGGGAACCGAGATCACAACGATATCACTCTCCTGGATCGCTGCATCCAGATCGTGGGCATATATAGCACCCAACGCGTAAGCGACCTCAACCTTGCCGCTTTTGCCCCAGACCGTAACCGTATGATGGAGGCGCTGGAAGAATCTCGTAAACCACTGTCCGAGTTCGCCTGTGCCGCCGATGATTAGAATTTTCATGGGTACTCCTTCTTATATTGCAATTTCATGTATTTCATATATATCAAAAAGTTTTTGCGAGTGGGCTACCACACACAAATACTTATAAGCCGCAAACACCATTTTTACTGGGTGATATTATGGAACAATATTTGATACCAGTGGTGATTGTAATGCTGTTTGTGCTTGCAAGCGCTGTAAAGATCGTTCAGGAGTACGAGCGTGGCGTGATATTCCGGCTTGGGAGGTTGGTCGGCGCAAGGGGGCCCGGACTCTTCATCGTAATTCCCATACTCGAGACTATGAAGAAGATCGATCTCAGGACGGTCGTGCTTGATATCCCGCCGCAGGAGGTTATCACAATGGATAACGTGACTGCACGGGTGAATGCTGTGGTGTACTACCGGGTGATGGATCCAAGCAAAGCAGTGGTGCAGGTTGAGCACTATCCAACAGCAACCGCTCAGATGGCGCTCACGACACTTCGGGGAGTTGTTGGGCAGGTGGAACTTGATGCGGTTCTTTCCGAGCGGGATAAGATCAACAAACAGCTGCAGGAGATCATCGATGAGGCGACAGATCCATGGGGGATCAAGGTCTCGGCTGTCGAGATCAAGGATGTCGAACTGCCAGAGTCGATGCAGCGTGCGATGGCTTCGCAGGCAGAGGCAGAGAGGAACAGGCGCGCACGGATCATCAATGCAGAAGGAGAACTGCAGGCATCAATCAAACTTGCGGATGCTGCAAAGGTGTTACACGAACAACCTGGGGCCCTGTACGTCCGAACGCTCCAGACGATCAAGGATGCGACTGAGGAGAAAGCAACGACCGTTGTAATTCCGCTGCCGATAGAAATTATGAGCGCACTTGGACTCAGTAAAGAGAATAAGTAAATAGGTATGGATGGAAAGTGGGATTGAGATGAAACGGATCCCAACCCCAATCCTTCTAATGCTCCTGCTGCTGGCACTGTCGCTCGTCCTCATGGCGCCGACATGTAGCGCGTCAGAGCCAGTGATATATGTGATCGAAGTGGACGACATGATCACGGCAGGCACTGAGATGGAGATTACCCGCGGCATCGATCACGCAACCGATATCGGTGCTGCCGCGGTGTTGATCGAGATAAACACACCTGGCGGGCTTGTGGACTCGATGGAGGGGATTGTATCGGAGATCGAGCGTTCAGAGGTGCCTGTGATCACGTTTGTACCACAGGGAGAGCGAGCGTTCTCTGCCGGTGCATTCATTCTTCTATCGGGGCACATCGCTGCAATGGCTCCCGGTACAGCCACTGGAGCTGCAACACCGATTGCGATAACACCAACAGGCACGACGCCGGTTGAGAACAAGACGGTTAATGCGTACGCAGCCAGAATGCGCGGAATCGCTGAGAACCGAAACCGATCTACGGATGTCGCGGAGAAGTTCGTGACAGAAGGACTATCGCTGACTGCAGAGGAAGCGCTGGAGCAGGATGTAATCGATGTGGTCGCATCAGATAGGCACGATCTTGCCACTGTCATCGATGACAGAACCGTGAACGTGAGCAGGGAATCAGTGAGACTTCATACGAAGGACGCAATCTTCGTCACGCAGCAGCCGCGGTTTGCGGCATCGATAGTCGCCCTACTGAGCAACCCACAGATCGCGTTCGTACTCTTCTTAATCGGGCTCTATGGGATTATCTACGGCCTCAAATCTCCCGGGACGTACGTTCCTGAGATGGTTGGCGCGATAGCGATGATACTTGCGCTGTATGGCATGGGAATGTTCTCGGTCAGCACATTCGGAGTTGTATTGATCGTAGCCGGGATATTGTTGCTGATAGCTGAGGTTCTCACGCCAACATTCGGTGTGTTGACGGTCGGAGGCGCGATCTGCATAGTTCTCGGGGCCATCATGTTTCCGCAGGAGCCGTTTATGCCGGCTGAATGGATTGGCGACTTCAGACAGACCGTCTTCGCAATCACGATCCTCTCTGTCGTGATAATCGTGGCAGGTCTCGGTTTTGTTATGAAGACGAGGCTTACGAAACCGACGACTGGGCGGGAGGAACTGATCGGTGAGGTCGTCAGGGCAGAGACCGACATCGATCCGGAGGGGACCATACATATTC
This sequence comes from Methanobacteriota archaeon, assembly GCA_034717055.1. GTDB lineage: Archaea > Halobacteriota > Methanosarcinia > Methanosarcinales > Methanogasteraceae > Methanogaster_A. The sequence continues at coordinate 7,440 of JAYELB010000187.1, read as the reverse complement.
ACGGCGAGATATGGCGGGCGTCTGCAGCAGAGCCGGTGCGGAAAGGCGATGATGTGGTGATCCAAGATGTGGACGGGCTTACGCTGGTTGTCGAGAAGAAGTAGATGACCCGTATAAACCCGCCGGATCGGGCAAGCCCCGGAACCGAATCATCGAATCATAGATATTATGTAAGGGGGCTCACAGGTAATAATGTACCGGGGGCGTCACACAACTATCAATAAGAGGTACTGCCCGAATTTCGGTGAATCGAAATAAACTTACCTTCTACTATCACAGAGTATCGTTGTTTTGTGGGCATGCTGGTTCAATAATTGAGACAAATTAGATGGATATCCATATCGTCGGATATGCACTTTTTTCGAAGTTCTGTGCCTGCGCAAACCAATCAGACATATCTTTATGCGCAATATATAAGAGGGTATAGCTCGAGGTGTATGCTGTATTATAGTTAATCAATGCAGGTATAATGGATGGTTGTATTATGAGGAAAATTCCGAAAGAGTTGATGAATGCATTATTCCATCCGATTCAACCAATTTTTTTTACATCTTCTCGATTCAGTCTACTGTTGTCGATAAGAACTCTTGCTCAAGTGTCTTTCGCAAAGTCGGTAAAAAAATCTCGCAATGACAACATCCCAGCGAGATCAAAACGTTAAATACAGATCTTAAGTAAGATAGTAACTCGCACGTATCAGGAGGATTCGAATGACAAATATGCTGGAAGTAAACAATATCGCAAAAGAGTACACCATCGGCACAAAAAAGATAAGAGCGCTCGATGGAGTTAGTTTTAACGTAAACGAAGGCGAGATCGTAGGTCTGATAGGGCGAAGCGGCGGCGGGAAGAGCACGCTATTAAATATTATCCGTGGGTTCGAGGCGTTTGACGAGGGGACGCTTAAACTAGACGGTCTTCTGGCAACTCCGGACTCGGATAAAGATGTTTTCTTAAAGCTCAAACAGATTACTGCGATACATCTTCAGAGGTCATTCGCGCTGTGGTCGGATTACGTGGTGAATGATGTCCTCCGGAAGATATACTCGCTTCGGATCGGTTATGAAGGTCTCCCTCCGGCAGACCTGCCCGAGTATGATGATCTGGTAGAAGAGGCTATGGTGTACGTCAGGATGGTCGGGCTTCAAGAGAAGGCAAAGCATGTCGATTACGTCCTGAGCGGTGGCGAGAAACAGCGGGTGATCATAGCGAGACAGCTTGCAAAAAAGCCAAAGATACTTCTGCTCGACGAACCCGCAACGATGGCATGTCCTGCGACCAAACAAGAGATTCTTGACACGCTTAAGAAGGTGAACAGCGAAACCGGGCTTACCATGCTCTGTGCATCGCACCTTCCCGAGATTCACAGATACCTTGTGGACCGGCTGATATGGCTCGACAATGGGAAAGTGATCCTCGAAGGCGATCCCGAATACGTAATAAGTGAGTTTCTAAAAGAGATGCCTGATCCGATTCCGCTATCGAAAAGGGAACCTGGCAAGAGCGAGATAGCCATAAAGGTGGAGGATGTTTCGCACAGGTTCTATCTCATATCGGTCGGTGGAGTGACACTCAGATTCAGCTCACTCAACTTCAACATCAACAAGGGAGAGATCACATCGATCATAGGTCCGAGCGGTGCTGGAAAAACAGTTCTCTGGAAGATGCTGTGCGGTTTCCTGTTTCCGAAGGAGGGGAGTGTGCTTTACAAGCAAGATGACGAGTGGGTGAACATGAGCCAGTACCACAAAAAGAGGATGGAGGTTCGAAGGCGGATAGGGGTCATGTTCCAGGAGTTCGCGCTAAGCCCTCACGAGACGATCGTAGACCAGCTCGCGTTCAAACTTGGCGTGAAGGGGCAGCACGTAATAGCGGAGGCACAAGAACGGGCAGAAGAACTCGGCATCACCGAGAACGTGCTTGATACTATCTACCAGATCGTGGATATGCCAGAGACCGGTGCAAAGGACGAACTCGAATCGCTCGGGTTCTCTCCGGAGATCCTTGGCATACTATTCCCGCGTTTCCCGCGCACAGAGACCATAAAGTACGCTGAACCGGTCTTCGGTGCGCTTGATCTCTCGATGGATGTACTGGACAAGTACCCGCAGGAGTTGTCAGGCGGCGAGAATGTGCGGGCGATGCTTGCGCTCACGCTTGCGCCAAAGCCGGATATCCTGCTGCTCGATGAGCCGTTTGGGGATCTCGACCCGATAACGCTTCGAGATATCACCAACTCGTTGAAAAGGATCAACACCGAGTTCGGGACAACGATCCTCCTGATCAGCCACCACCTCGATTTCGTGAGAGAGGTATCCCATCACGCAATCTTAATCGATGACGGCAAGTTCATCACGGAAGGAAATCCGGATGTAGTCTGCGATGAACTGGTCAAGCGTTCGGGCGCGGTGTACCTGCAGTGAAGTGTGGGTGAAGATGCAGCGATCCGGACGCTTGCCATCGCTGATGTGAGTGGCGACGGTCGGGTCACTGCCCTCGACGCGCTCGCGATCCTGCAAGGCAGGATAGGTGGCGCGATAGAATTATGACCGAACAGACACGAAGATACGGGCATGAAAAGAATTGAATTTCACGATAAAGAACGGGAGACGAAAGAGATCACAAATATTCTGGATTCCGAGCCATCCCTGATCACATTCGTCTACGGACCGATAAACTCCGGAAAAACTGCATTGATTAACCACCTGATCGACCAGCTGCCAGAGTATTATGCCCCATTCTACATCAACTTGCGTGGGCGGTTTATCACAGATTATGAAACTTCCAAAGCGTGCTCTTCGAGATCGACGAGGGTGGCGCGATCGATAACATTAGCGAATATGCGACATCAGCACTCAAGGATCTGAAGATTGTCAGCGGAATTCCGATACAGGTAAACCTGTTCCAACAGATATTTGAGAAGAAAGATAAAAGTAAAGATATGTTCAGATACATCGAACGTTTCTTTACTGGGATATCGGAAAAACATGTGTCGGTGTTAATCATCGATGAACTGCAGGTGATCGGGGACATGGAGATCGATGGACATCTGATTTACAAATTATTCAATTTCTTTATGCGACTCACAAAGGAGTTGCATCTGGCACATGTCTTTGTCGTGACTTCAGACTCGCTCTTTATCGAGCGCGTTTACAGCGAGGCGATGCTCTCTGAACGATGCAAGTATCTGCTGGCAGATGATTTTGATTATGAAACAACGATGGCGTTTCTGGATCATCATGGGTTTAATATGCACGAGAAGGAGATTGCGTGGCATTACGTTGGTGGAAAACCGGTATCTCTTGTCAGGTTGATCAATGAAAAGAGAAGCGAGAAGAAGATCGAAGATGTGGTAGGTAGCATGCTTAAGCTCAGAACGGGCGAGATTATGACTCGATTAAAGATCGTTATGGAGATAGGAGCTGAGATTACAATAGGCAACAAACGCTGCGATGTACATCACGAAAAATTGGTCTCCGCATTAAAGATGTTCGCAACCCGTGATGAAGTCGGTACGAATGAGGTAGATGAGGTCTCCAAGGGATATCTGGTTAAAGAGAACATTCTCTTTGCGGATCCGCTTTCTAATACGATAAAACCGCAGTCGGTGCTAAATCTACTCGCGATACGGGAGACGATTGAGAATGCGTAGGATTGAAACGGTTCTCAGGGTCTTGATTGTGCTGCTGCTTGCAGGTACATCCGCGGCAGTCATGTCGCATGTGCCGTACTTCAGCCAGTGCGATTCCCGATGGAGGGGCGACAAACTGGGCGGCGACGGGGCTACTAATATCAGGGGTTATAGGTCAGGTACCGGAGAGTTTCGTACGAATGCAACGCTTCAGGAGGTTTCATCTTCAAAGACAATTTATGTGGATGATGGTTTCAGTGATAATCCGTCGGAGCATAAGTGAGACACGATTCAGGAAGGGGTAGCTGATGCGTCTGATGGTGATACTGTGATTGTGCGTGCTGGGACGTATTACGAAAATGTGGATGTGGACCGACGAATTACGTTGTGTGGAATTGGGCTACCTGTTGTGAATGCGATTTGGAAGTGGTAGCGCGATAAGTATCACGGCAGATTATTGCACGGTCGCGGGATTGTACGCTACCGGAAGTGGAAGTAGTTCTGACAACGCTGGAATCCACATTGAATCAGATAACAACATCATCCGGAACAACAATGCCTCTAATAACCTCAATAACGGAATTTACCTCTGTTATTCAGGTGGTAATACTCTCGTAAAGAACGCAGTGAACTCGAATAGTCACGGCATCTACCTGTATTTCTCGATCAACAAAATATTGGCAGACAACATCGCTAACTCGAATAATTAGGACAGTATCTATTCTGTGGAATTCTAACTACAACACGTTGCAGAGCAACATCGCATCGAAAAACTATCACGGCACCCTCGTGGCATCTTCGAGCAACTACAACCACGTTAGAGAAGAATAACTGCTCGAACAACATCGACGGCATCTGCCTACATTCTTCGAACAGCAACATACTGGCAGGCAACATCGCATCGAAAAACTATCATGAAGTCTACTTGGATTATTCGGGCAACAACAGCATCTACCACAACAATCTGATCGACAATACCCAGTACAACGCCCGCGACTATGGTATTAATACGGGGTACAATAACTATCGGTCTAATGCGGGGGGCTATCTATCCAATACATGAGACAATGGCTATCCGCCTGGCAGCAATTATCACTCCGACTATAGCGGTGCCGACAGCGACGGCGATGGCATTGGCGATATCATACACCCGATCCCGCCGCACAGTACCATCATCGACCGCTTCCCGCTGATGCAGCCGTGGACCGACACCCCGCCACAAAAGGCGACCTCAACTCTGACGGCAAACCCACCTCCGCAGACGCCACAATCGCGCCCACATTGCAGCAGGCGGTTCCGCCTCGTGCGACCCCGTGACGCTCGCCGCCGCCGATGTCAGTGGCGATGGCTGCGTCACATCGCTCGATGCACTCATGATCTGCAGGTGGTGGCATGCGATAGAATTATAATCCGGAACTGTTTAATCCCGCAAAAGGAGGCTTTCGATGAACTTAATAGAGAATATAAAGAGCAATAGTCATAACAACTTATGAACCAGATGTGATTAGATAGATTGATTACTCCTACTTTGTCACATTAGAGACAAATCAACAGCGAGCGGTTGCATGACCTCAAACCGTTCGGAAAACAAAACCAACATCAAGCGCCTGAGTTGGTGGTTAATCTGACAAAGTAGAATTACATAAGGGGGTTTTAATGATCGTATCAAAATGCGCGATATGCAGCGGAAAAATTGAAGAAAGAGAGGTTAGTGAAGCAGTAAGGCTCGGAAATGACCTCGTTGTGGTGGAGAATGTCATAGCAGACGTATGTTTGGGCTGCGGGGAGCGCCATTACCCGCCAGGAGTTGTTGACAGGCTCGGAGATATCGAGATGCATGCAATGGATCAAGAAGCATTGGAGAGGCTGCACATAATGGGGCATGCATACCGGATAAGTTATGGCGTCCCCAATTCATGGTATTTCTGTTTAAGTCCTCTGCGCGTGGCTTGTCACTGCATTGCAACCCCGCGTCACGCTCATCTGGCACCTTCGCAATCCGGCAAGGCTGGCTGGGTGACCTCCCCAATTACAGGAAAACTATTAGTACTTTAAAGAAAGTTAGAAGAAAGCTGAAACAGGTGATATCATGGTCTTTCACGTAATGCTAATCCCAACTTTGGGCTGTCCTTCCAATTGTAGTTACTGCTGGAGTTCCGAAGAAGGTTCTCCGATAATGACCATCGAGACCATCAAGGAAGTGGTTACATGGCTAAAAGATTTTCGAGATGATCAGGTCACATTCACATTCCATGGCGGGGAGCCACTCCTTGCTGGCGTGGAGTTTTACCGGGAAGCGTTGCCATTGCTGGCAGAAGGCGCAAGTCATCTGAAACCGGCTTTTGCCCTGCAGACCAATCTATGGAAGATGACCCCTGAATTGGCCCAGGTTCTGGCTGCGTACAATATCCCAATCGGTTCCAGTCTGGATGGTCCAAAGGAGCTTAACGACTTGCAGAGGGGCGTTGGATACTACGATAAGACCATGCGGGGATATGAAATTGCCCGTGATAACGGTCTTGATGTGAGATTCATCTGCACCTTCACCGCACAATCTGTAAAGTTTAAAGAGGATATCTTCAATTTTTTCCTGGAGAATGGATTAACTCTTAAATTGCATCCTGCACTACCGTCGTTGCGTTCCGAAAGCTCTGATGACTGGGTACTTGATTCGAAAGAGTACGGAGACTTGTTGATTTTCCTCCTGGACAAATATCTGGAAAACATGGGCAAGATCGAAGTTATGAATATCGATCACTTGTGCAAAGCTGTGTTCACGCGCAGGGGCACAGTCTGCACCTATGTGGATTGCATGGATAGTACCTTTGCTGTGGGGCCTGATGGGAGCATATACCCCTGCTATCGCTTCGTGGGCATGCCTGAATATGTGATGGGTAGTGTCTATGACCATCCCAGCATGGATGATCTTTCCAAATCCGACGCATGGGCGCTTATGCACCAGTTCAAGGACTATGTGGACAAGGAATGCAAAGACTGTCCTTATATCGATTTTTGTCGAGGCGGATGCCCTTACAACGCCATAGTACCTAACAACGGTGAAGTAAAGGGAGTAGATCCACATTGTACTGCTTATAAGATGATATTCAAAGAAATATCTGACCGTATCAATCAGGATTTCATGGGAGCCCCTAGTATAGCGATGAACCCTTTCCAATCAGAACCTGCTAAGGATACAAAGCCCGGAATAATGTCGTTAATATTTCGTATAATGTGACCGCACGTGTGTACTTCCGTCTTCATACCAGATCTCGCTGCTACGGAATGTTTTGATGACGGGTTCTGACGTACAGTACATGGAACGGAGGGAACTTTGCTATAATCGGTATCCGATTTCACTTCATATCGGAACATTGGCGGGTAAAATTGTATTTTTTGTACACGATGGCAATTAAATTGGCGTCCGGGGTAGTCAGGTAGGAACATGAACTTGTGGATAGCGCAGTCTAAAAAATGCAAGACGCATGCATTCATATCTGGCGATTTAAAGACAGGATCTTCATTTTTATTTCAGATACAACGCGCCCTTCCTATAACGCTCAACATCTACCCTTTAAAAAATTGGGACCAGTATCAATTTGGGGCACTGGGGGTCCGACCGAAAAATCCAGTAACACTGACCGGGATCCGGGATGCCCAATAGCGCATGTTCCAAACCGGCACATATGCGATTATCTGCCAGATAGTATTCACCATAATTTCCAGATTTTTATAGACCCAGGGCTGGCGATTCTTCTTTATCCTCTGGGCAAGAATCTCCCGTTCGAGATCCCCTATGCTATTGACTGCGT
>JAYELB010000186.1:0-3246 GCA_034717055.1 Methanobacteriota archaeon | reverse complement strand
GTAATAGGACTCTGCCATTAATAAATAATCTTCTGCAACGGCGTGGAGGTGCGACGATCTATCTGGCACGATGCCTGCTTTCGAGATAGCGTCGGAAAGCAGCCGTCTGTATCGGTCTGACTTTTCTATGAGGTGGTCTTGTGGTTGGGTCATTGTTGTACTCAGGTATCTAATTCAGGGTTTCCTATCTCTTGCTCTTGCGCTAGTCTGTAATCTACCTTTGCAAGCCAGACCAGATGATCCTGAACATGCCCGATATATCATGAACAAGAATTTTGATATTTGCATAATCTGCGGCGATACTGCCATCAGGTGACTGTGATTTCAGTTGTACCCGGACACGGGGACAACTCGAGCCAATTCTATTGTGTCGGCTGCGGCTTGCAGGATCATGAGAGCGTCAAGCGAGGTGATGTGTCCGTCGCGGCTGACATCGGCTGCGTCGTCGTGTGTGTCGCTGGCTGTGATTGCAAGCGCGATTGCGGCGTCTGCGGGGGGAGAAGGTTGTCGGAGGAACGCCCACAGATCGATCACGCCTGCTGCTGCCCGATTCTACACACTCTTCAACATCTCACGCAATGCGAGCAGATCCAGCTGCGATTGTGGCTTTATTATGCATTTGACAGGATCAGAAAAGAGAATATTCTCTCTGACGAGATATGCAATCTCCGGCGTAATTATTTCATAAGCATAAGAGCACTCTTCCGAAAATTTATCAAGAATTTCCGTTATACTGTCGTATTTCAATTCTATCTCTTCTCCTTCGAAGAGAACCTTCTTGCTTACGATCGTAAGCACCCCTATTCGCTGCTTTATCTCGCCTGTTCTGAGCATGAGCATACTCTGGAGCATATCTTCGATCTTCTTCCCGCTTACTTTCGCATTGATCAGTTTAACAAGAGACACTGGCTTTCCGCCAACGTTCTGCCATACCATCTCCTTCTCTTGATCATCGAATCCATAACCATTCAGAAAGTCCATCGTCCGTTCGTAATCAAAATCATCCACCAGCAGATAGTCACATCTTTCCTTTAGCATCGCCTCGCTGTAAACTTGCTCGAGGAAGAGTGAATCCGAAGTCATAACGAAGACATGTGCCAGATGCAGCTCCTTCGTTAACCGCACAAAGAAATTGAATAATTTGTAAATCAGATACCCATTGATCTTCATATCCCCGATCACCTGCAGCTCATCGATTATCAGCACAGGAACACGCTTCTTTGACGTTTCAGCAAAGAAACGTTCGATATATCTAAACATATCTTTGCTTTTATCCTTTTTCTCAAATATCTGTTGGAACAGGTTTATCGGTATAGGGATTCCGCTGACAATCCTCAGATCCTTAAGCAACGATTCGGCATACTCGCCGATGTTGTCGATCGCACCACCCTCGTCGATCTCGAATAACACATTTAAGAAGTCTTCGTAACCTGTGATGAACCGCCCACGCAGGTTGATGTAGAATGGAGCATACGCCTCTGGTAGATGTTCAATCAGATGGCTGATCAGCGTGGTCTTTCCAGAGTTTATGGGCCCGTAGACAAATGTGATCAGGGAGGGTTCGGAATCCAGAATATACCGGATCTCTTTTGTCTCCTTTTCCCTATCGTGGAATTCGATTCTTTTCATGCTCTTTCAATCGCGTCCGCTTTGTCATAATTCTATGCTGCCAGCCGCTGCCTGCAGGATCATGAGAGCGTCGAGCGAGGTGACGCGTCCGTCGCGACTGACGTCGGCTGCATCGTCGTGTGCGCCGCTGGCTGCGAGTCGGAGCGCGATCGCGGCGTCCGCGGGGGTGAGCGCATAATCGCCATTGAGATCGCCGAGTGGTGGTTCGAGCCATACCGTGATCATCTTTGTCGTGTTGAGCCCTGCACCATCTATCGCGACCACTGTGATCGTGTTCTTGCCCTCGGTGAGCGTGACCTCTGCGCTCCAGTCATCTGTGCCCGTGGCTGACATGTCATTCACCCTGACCGATGCAATGCCGGATGCATCGAATGCCGTGCCCGCAACGGTGATGATTGGTGAATGGGTGGTGGTGTTCGGGGCAGGGAAGGTGATGGTAAGCGTGGGCGGGATGGAATCCCACGGCTGCATCAGCGGATATCTATCCTGCGCCCCAGCGCCGCCGCTTATGTCGTGTGGCGCATCTCCGATACCATCGCCGTCGGCATCCGTGCCGGGGTAGTCGTCGCCCCAGTAATTTCCGCCAGATGGATAGCTGTCGTCCCATGTGTTAGAAGCTCTATTATCCTGAGAATTGTAATTGATATTGTCGATGAAATTATTATGAAAAATCGAGTTATTCGACGAGGAATATAAACGCATTCCATAACAATTTATCGATATTGTGTTCTCAATGACAGTCGAATTCGTTACTCCGGTCAGATAAATCCCGTACCGCCCACTATTCTCGACCAGATTGTTTTTGATGGTTGCTACTCCGCCTGAACCGGTTATATCAACATAGATCCCATCACTGGAACCTCCAGCGTTGTTATCGATCCTGTTGTTCTTGACAGTGGCACTCTTTCCTTCGGTAAGGGCGATGTATACACCATGACCAACGTTGTTTGTGATGATGTTATCCTCCACAACAGCATCACCAGTTGCACGATGATGATATGTTATGCCGCCAGCATTTCCATCGATCGTACTATCTCGAAGCATGAAGCCTTTTCCAGATTGGAAATAAATGCCATAAGCACCGTTATCGGTGATTGTCACGTTTTTGATGTTTACATCTGACGAAATAGTATAAAGTCCAACATTACCAGAATCAGTGACCGTAAAGTTTGCGATAGTGGAACCAGTTCGAACACCAGTGAGGCATATTCCATATCTTCCACTCTTTGTGACCGGATTATTCTCTATCGCCATCAATCCGCCCGTACCGGCGATATCGACACGGACCCCATCGCTGGAACCTCCAGCATTGTTATCGATCTTGTTATTCCGGACAGTTGCACTCTTTCCTTCGGTAAGGGCGATGTATACACCATGACCAACGTTGTTTGTGATGATGTTATCCTCCACAACAGCATCACCAGTTGCACGATGATGATATGTTATGCCGCCAGCATTTCCATCGATCGTACTATCTCGAAGCATGAAGCCTTTTCCAGATTGGAAATAAATGCCATAAGCACCGTTATCGGTGATTGTCACGTTTTTGATGTTTACATCTGACGAAATAGTATAAAGTCCAACATTACCAGAATCAGTGACCGTAAAGTTTGCGAT
>JAYELB010000185.1:31495-38682 GCA_034717055.1 Methanobacteriota archaeon | reverse complement strand
GGTCATAATGTAGTGTATATACACTACACAAATTAACCTTTCCCTCCATGAGGCATGAGGGCGACGGATGGGGATTTTGTATGAAAAATGAGTAGATCAGCTATGATTTCACAAGCCTAACGTGACGTCATGGGGTTTTTCCATATATCTTCAAAGTTATTTCTCAACAAAGCGATGGGGTCTGCTACTCTCGTATATATTGTGCCGATACACGATGGTCCTGATCTGTCCGAAAGCAGGAGTTCCGTTCCGTCCAGCGCCAAATCATGATCGAATAAAATCTGTCTGCAGGTCGTATAGTGTTCTCTGGGTATATATTTTACCTCGATTTTACCCCCATATTCCATCTTTAATCTTTTTATATCTTCCGCCTCATCATTTTTATCGATGATCGCCCTGATCTTCGATCCTTGTTGAATAAGATGGCTATAATATCCTTTATATGCCTCTTTAAAAACGTCGATTCCGCCTAACATCATTGAGACGGTGGTATTCTCAAACCTGCCTATGATACTCAAAAGAGTGTACATGACCCACGTATCAGCATAATGAAGCGTGACACTCCCTTTTTCGATCCCAATTCCATTTCTGCCAAAGTTTTTCATCCAAATCCTGTGTATCTCCCCGACATCCCGGTTCCTGATGGAAAAATCTTCATCGGAATAGACCTCCTTCAGATATTCGTTATGTACCTCCACAACGATCATTGGGTTTACAGGTAGGTATGGCTCTGTCCCAAATCTCGTATCCGATCCATGCACGAACAACACCTGTGCAATCAAACCATTGTTCATAAGTGCGTTCCTGCCATTCTTAAGTGCCCTTTCGGATATGGTTTTACGTATTCTTCTGGCTTCCCTGTGCATTTCAGTAAAGCTTGCCGGAGTGTGGCAAATCAAAGTAACATAATACAAGGAAGCTTCATGTGATACATCAATCCCTATCTCATCAAATATCGATTCAAAGGTCTGGACGACATTTGTAAGTTTCATCTCTTCCACGTTTATTCCCCCGGTTAACTACCCTGTAACAATCTTATGAAATCCTAGTAGATATACCTTTTTGTTGATACCACATCCTTTTCATGACGCCATATTTGCAGAATGAAAAAACTTGTGTATCTAAAAATTGTCAAATCAAGAAAATGACAATCTTTGTCCATCTGTTTTATATACTTTCATTCCATACATAGGTACAGTACCTCATTATTATCATTAGGATAATGGATTAATGAGGTAGTTAAACACAAAGGAGGTATGAAAATGGAAGATTCAAAGACAGGGAGATTTAAGGAATTCGTAGCATCTGTTAGCTGCACACTACTCGCAACGATACTGGCGGTTTCGATGTGCTCTATTGCTGTTGCATATACGAGTGATGGTGAGACCGGTGCTGGCGGAACAGCGGGTATTTATGTAGTTGGTTTTACCCTAGACCCGACAAACGCAACGGTTTATTCCGGAAATAGCCAGCGATTCACCGCAACCGCAACTGTTTTGGATACAACAACGGGAGAAACGACAGATGAAGTTGTATCTTCTGATGTTAGCTGGCAGAGCACAATAGGGGGCATTGATTCCAATGGGCATTTTTCCGCGAAGGAGGTCGGCACAGGCATAATAAAAGTGATATACGGGACGGTATCTGCAGAGGCGATAGTAACCGTCAATCATGGACCCGTAGACCGCATCTACATCACAGCAAATGATACCGAACTCGTCGGTTTCTCAGAGTTGACGCCGTCTGTTTCGATACCATTTGGGCTCAAAGGTGTGGATCGATATGACAACGAATTCCAGATACCTGATGCACACTGGACCTGCAGCGACCCGAACATCGGCATTATCACACAAACAGGCGTATTCATGTTTGCGGATGGCATCGTTAATGAGACTGGTGGATTTAACCGAAGCTTTCTGGCTGATAACGAAAGCAAGATGACAGCAATAACCGCATCGGTCGGAGCCAGCACGTTCTACACCGTGGACCTCACAATATATGCAAACAATCAAACGGGAATCAGGAACGATTGCGTGACTGGTGTAAATATTTTTGAGGACCCCCTGGAAACACCGGGTGCGAGATTCTCACCTAAATTGATGGCAGTTCAGGTGATGGCAGCCAATGATTGGGACTTTGGAATGGTATACCCGGGCACATCCACCGGTTGGACAAAGGTGACCTTCAAGAACATCGGCACATGTGACATCAGGATTACGCCGCAGCCACCCATCGGTGCCTTTGATACCAACATTTATAAGTATGCATACTTAAGAGATGATAGGTCAGAAGGGGATGGTATGAAGATGGGTAGCTACTCAGTTGATGTTCCGATAGCTCCGATATATAATAACTTCGGACGTATCGTCAGTTTCTCGTCAGAGACACAGACCACGGAAGTTCGATTAATCCCTCCAGGTGATCTGACAAGCGTTACTACCGATGACGGACCAATCAGGTATCTACTCACGTCAATATGAAAAGAATTCTACTTCCTCTTTTTTTATTTTCTTTGATGGGGATTTCATCAGCAGCAGATATCATCGTCCCGAGTGAAGAATCGTATCATGTCCCATACACGGACGAATTTACATTTACTCTGGTAGTTTCGAGTGAAGATTACAATGGACGGATAGTAGTGGAAGATCGATGGACAGAACCTTGTAGCGTATGTGCAAAAGAGCCTGCGCTATATAACAGAACAGCATCCGATCTCAGCATTGAAATAAGTTATGAAGACGAATTTTATATCTCTGAAAGAACTGCCCATGATCTGAAAGTATCGGTAAAAGTAGATACTGCCGATGTGTACTGCGGTTTAATCATTTTTACACCGATTGACGCTGGTGGAAGCGGTATATTATCGCGCGGCACATGGATAACTATGGATATGAGGGGAATCTCAGTATCGCCAGCAACCTCGCCTACAAACAAAACCGCGCTTAACATAACCGGATTTAGCTCTGAGAAGAACCTTGAAGTTTACTTAAACCAAAATCCTGTCGGGACCGTAGAGATAACCAGCGGCAACAACTTCACTACGGCAATCACGCTATTAGAAGGGGATAATGAAATCGTTGTGAAAGCGGTTGATTCGGAACTACGGTCAAATCCGATCCATATCACACTTGATACAATTCCACCTGATGCGCCAATCATCTCCCCAATCCCCCCTCCAACCGTAAACAAAAGCACGACTACAATATCAGGAACTTCCGAGGCAGAGTCGATTGTTCACATATTCGTAAATGAAATCGAAAGAAATAATATATCTGCGTCCGGCTCCGGTGACTTTACGTTACCAAACATCGACATGGATGTGGGCAACAACACGATAACCGCGATTGCGGTGGACAGAGCAGGAAACCCGAGCAACGAATCTGCGCTTGTTCATGTGATCTACATTGAACATAATAAGAGAATTCAATTGAGCGCAGATAAAACTACTATAATATTACAGGAGGGGGAGTCTGCAACCTGCAACATAACCGCATTGGTTGTTGACGAGGGTGGAACGCTGATGGAAAACACCACAGTAGCAATAAATTTCTCAATCGTTTCAGGAAATGCCGTTCTTGTAACAAGAGAAGTAAAGACCGATGGGGGCAGGGCAGCAACTATGATAGAGTGTGGTGATGCGGGCGACGTGACGATAAATGCAGAAACATCTTCTCCGGATATCACAGGTGATTCGCTCACCATCACCTTCGGAAGTCCAAAGGCTGCACTTTCATCCGAAAACGAGACGAATGAGACGACAAATGCTTCCGGTTCTGATGACAGATCCGGGGGCAGGAACATACCAAGTATACTGATTTACATACTGCTTGCGATTGTGGTCGTTGTTGCAGGGTTCCTTCTATATACTAAGATCCTAAAAAAACGGAAAGGACAGGCAGGAGGCGCGGATGATGGGTCATCATGGATGGTATCAGCCATGAAGAAGAAGGGTGAGGACTATCTGATAACAATCGAGAAGGATGGTAAGAAGAAAACGATAAAACTGAATGAGAAGTTATATAAGAAATTAATAAAGAAGAGAAAGATGATGTTTGGCAAGCATACAATTGTGTTCAAGCCAAAAAAGTAGTACATATCGCGGAGGGGTGGATATCAAGTTTCATGACCCGGGTAGGAAAATAATTTTCGTAATCACACTTTCAATGCTGCTGCAACCGGCAATCGCCGTCACGAATGAATGTCCTGATGATGATCTTGACGCCGATGTTGTGTGGGTGGGCATCGGTAGCACGAGCCTTGCCTGGAGCACGGCATACGGATTCGAAGCAGATGATGCGGTGTATATCATACGGGCTTCTGATTTTAACCAGGATCTGAGTGCAGCGCTCATATCGATTGAGAAGGATGGGGCCGTTGAGAAGAAGGTTCTGTATCTTGATACGCGGCCAGGGGATGATTGGTTTAACTGGGACGCTGAGATAAGGGTGGAGTTGACGGGTATAACTACAGATGCACATGAAACTCCATCGGCGCATCTGGATCTGTATCGCGGAGAGAAACCCAGGCTTAATATCGAGATCGGTGCGACATCCGAGACTCACTATGGGACCAACGTGTCATCTGATCAGTATGCTCCGGGAAAGGAGAAGACGATCGCTATAGAGGTTAAGAATACGGGAGGGGCATGGATCGAGGATGTTGCGGTATGGATCGATATCGGAGAACTGAAACTTGTAGATCAGGGTTTTGAGTTCCATGATCAGATGATCTACGAAAGTCTCGGGTGTATGGAGAATGGTGATGCCGGATCGATCAATTTCACTGTTGCCGCACCGGCATGGAATGGGGTAACCTCGCCGTACCGGATCAATTACACCATATCAGTATCCGCGGAGGGAATTGACATCCAGGAGATGCGGTACTGCACAAACGAATCCCTGACGCTATCCTGCACCGACCCTCAGTTGCTGGTTACACAATCGGTCTGCTATGACGAGATCAGTATGAGCCGGTGCAATCTCATAAGCTCAAATAGGAGTCTGAAGGAGATCGCCATATCCATGCCGGAAGCCTTGATATATAACGTTAGCGAGTGGAGCATCGTGGAAGCAGGCATCCGTAATATTGGCTTCTACCCCCTATACGATCTCAATATCACCGACCCTCCGATACCTGACGGCTTCAGAGTTGCAGAGGTTCACGAGGAAGGATCGCTTACGTGTGTATCCAAGGAGCATCCCTATCATATCCGGTACAAACTTGTGCCGACAAAGCCTGGCAGGCATGCAGTCAATGCAACGGTTGTCAGAGCGGAGTTCTACGGGACGAAACATTCGTGGCGTTCGGATGGTGCCACCATCACGGTTCACGGACCCCACATCAAACTCACAAAGACAATCACGGAACCGGGCAATGGGATGCACCGGGTGGCACTTAACCTGCGAAACGATGGCGATCGCGCCGCGCTCGTAGACCTCACAGACACCATACCATTATACGCGCGCTATACCGAGGGTGGCATGGATGAAGGCACCGGCATCCCCACCGGAGGGGATTTCGATCTACGCATAGCCGATGATTCGTATCTCCTGATGGCAAATGACATTCTCCTGGAGCCGGAACAGTCCATCGGGTTTTCATATCACGTACAATCTGATCGTGAACTGAATCTTTCGCGCGCAGAGGCTTGGTTCATAGCTCGAAATGACTACGGTGGCGTGGTCTTCTCCTCGATCTTGGGTCTTCCTGTGGCAGTGCCGGACTACAATGTGACATCTGAGAATCTGACCTCTGAGAATGTAACATCTGAGAATGTAACATCCGGTAACCGGTCAAATCAGTCAGAGCCCCTGCCTCCGAAAGTGTCCACGCCCGCTTTTGAGAATATGACCGGTGTCTTGCCCACCAATGCTTCCGGTCCGAAGGATGAACCGGAGGGCAGGAACCTGTTTGATCTACTGGTATATGCGGCGATTGGAATCGTTGTCCTTGCTGCAGCGTTCATGCTGTGGGGCAGGATTGCAAGAAAACAGAAAGGGAATGAGGAAGGGGTGGATGACGGGTTATCCTGGGCTGTATCAAGCATACGGAAGACCGGCAGCGAATATGAGATAACAGTTACTAAGAATAGTAAAAAGAAAACGATAAAACTGAATGAGAAGTTCTATAAGAAGTTAATAAAGGATAAAAAGTTGACGTTTGGCAAGCAAACGATCTTTATCCCGCATAAAAAAGGGTGATTATGCGCCAAACAGGTGATGCGTAAACTTTTCGTTTCGCGATCTTTGCAAAAGGAAAAGAAGTGATTTTTCCACAATTTTCTTAATATACCTCCAAAACATAGTTTACATTGTACCTCATTATCATTATGATGTTAGTGGTAGAGTGGGGTAAACAACAATACAGGAGGAAACAAATATGAACACATTGAAATTCCTTGGGAAGTTCAAGGACTTTGGAAAGGACGAAAAGGCATTCACAGGTCTGGAAGCAGCAATCGTGCTGACCGCGTTTGTGGTGGTGGCTGCTGTATTCAGCTATGTGGTGCTCGGAGCGGGATTCTTCACATCGGAGAAGAGCAAGGAGGTCATCCATACGGGTATGGACCAGGCGACTTCTTCGGTCGAACTCGCGGGCGATGTGATAGGTCACGGCAATGCTGCTAACACGCTGTTAACGAATGTAACAGTGTATCTACAGCTGACAGCAGGCAATAATCCGGTTGACGTATCTAAGATGACGATTGCGTATGCAGACCAGTACACATACGTAGGGAATATCACCGGCCAGGGGAATAATACTGCGCTGACTGGTGCTGGACAGTGGAACTACACTTTCGTAGCGGATCAAGAAGGCGATATTGGAGATAAGGATGTCATGATTGAGTCCGGCGAGATGGTACAGCTGCATATAGCACTGCCTACTGAAGCAGGAAACGGTAACAGCGGAGTTGCAGTCAATAAGCAGTTGCAGGTGGAGCTGAAACCAGCGGGTGGAGCATCTCTCGCAGTGACGAAGACGGCTCCGGGAGCTATCGATGCCATAATGGTACTGTACTAAGAGGTGATGAAAATGAGACTATTCAACAATAAACTGCTTAAGGATGAGAGAGCTTTCACCGGTCTTGAAGCTGCTATCGTGCTAACCGCGTTTGTGGTGGTTGCAGCGGTATTCAGCTATGTGGTACTGGGTGCTGGCTTCTTCACATCAGAGAAGAGCAAGGAAGT
>JAYELB010000185.1:30194-31395 GCA_034717055.1 Methanobacteriota archaeon | reverse complement strand
GAGGTGATGAAGATGAGACTATTTAACAATAAACTGCTTAAGGATGAGCGAGCTTTCACCGGTCTTGAAGCTGCTATCGTGCTGACCGCGTTTGTGGTGGTTGCAGCGGTATTCAGCTATGTGGTACTGGGTGCTGGCTTCTTCACATCTGAGAAGAGCAAGGAGGTCATCCACACAGGCGTTGATCAGGCGACATCCTCTCTGGAGATCGGCGGCTATATGGCCGGGCACGGGTGGAACTACAGCTACGTGAATGGGTCTGAGAACTGGGATGGATTGTGGAATGCTACCTACGAGTCGGATGACAATTATTGGTCATACTACGCGTGGAACGAAAGCAACATATCGACTCAGTACGTGCAGAACACGACCCACCTCACCGTTGTTGAGATCCAGGTGGAGCTTGCCGCAGGGCAGAATCCGGTCGACATGGATAAGATTGTGATCTCGTACAGCGATGTTGACACGTATGTAGCCCAGGTGGATGCTGTAACGACTGCCAATGCAACCAAAGGCAACTTTACAGTGACGTCAACGTCCGGACAGTGGGCATACTCCCTGCTGACAAGTGAGGCGGGCACTTCCAACATGCTCGACCCGACAGAGAAGATGCTGATAATGATGGCACTGCCAGCATGGGGCGTAGGCGCTTACGACGAGTTCGTGATCGACATAAAGCCAGGACAGGGGGCGACCCTGACGGTCACAAAGACCGCACCAGGCTCGATACAGAAGACGATGGTACTCAACTAAGAGTACCTCCTTTATTTTTTTTGGGAGGTGGGAATCATGGAATCAGATAAAAAACTAACATCGCTTGATAACGAGGTTAAGATCGTAAAAGGGGAGATAAAAGCGTTACTGATAGATATCCGAGAGATCATGAATAATATGGAGAATCCATTTTATAACACTCAAGGTATAACTGATGGTCCGGACACCTCAATAGAGACAAATGTAGAACTGAAAGGAGATGCCCCGGGGAGGAGCATCCAGCCTGAAGATGTATTCGAAGAGGAGCCCCATCCGGACTTTGCAGAAGCGCCGGTGCCGCAGGAGATGGGACAGCAGATGGGCGCAGGACCTGTACCTGGCGTTTCCGAGACACCGATGCAGCAGGGGATGCCAATGCAACATGAGATGCCAATGCAGGAGGGGGTGCCGATGCAGCAAGGAATGCCAATGCAGCAAGGAATGCCAA
>JAYELB010000185.1:0-30094 GCA_034717055.1 Methanobacteriota archaeon | reverse complement strand
ATGCAGCAAGGAATGCCGATGCAACACGAGATGCCGGTGCAGCAGGAGGTGCCAATGCAACATGAGATGCCGGTGCAGCAGGAGGGGATGATGCAAGAGGAAACACCAGATCATGCACCTGACTTCGCAGAGATGTTTAAGCAGTACGAGGAAGCGAAGCAGAGTGAAGATGATGGGACTACGCAGGAGGCAACCTCCGAACATGCTCCCAACTTTGCAGAGATGTTTAAGCAGTACGAGGAAGCGAAGCAGAGCGAAGATGATGGGACTACGCCGGAGGCGACGTCAGATCATGCTCCAGGCTTTGCAGAGATGTTTAAGCAGTACGAGGAAGCGAAGCAGAGCGAAGGGATGCCGGAAGAAACCCCGGAGATCCAACCTGGCAACGGATTTGACATCCATACCCTCGCCGAACTGATGAGATGGACAGATTACACACTTACAACGATCGAGCGGAGTAGACTGGATGAGCTGCTGGATCTGTGTGTGTTTACCGAACATATCTCAGAGACGCTAAAAGACATCATCTCGAAGATCGCAGACCTATCCACCCGGGAGGTTGCTGAAGGGAGTACGCCAACGATGCAGAATCACATAACAGCGATGTTCCAGTTAAATGCGGTACTGCATCCAAGCGAGTCTGATCAGAAGGCGATCTATTCGATATATGGGGAATTGCCATGGAGGACGGTGGGGTAGATGGGAGGAGAAACGATCAGTATTGCTATGATCACGATAGCGTCTGTTATATGCGCTGCAACATTCGTCACTTCGGCATTTCCGGCGATTGCAAGGACGCAGGACCCGCTCATAGCTTCAACAGACGCGATCAATGATAGGATGAAGACCGATATAACGATCATACACGAGACAGACTCTTCATCCGGAAGCATCGTCTACATCTGGGTCAAGAACGTGGGAAACAATCGCATCCATCCGAATCTGATCGCTAACTCAGACCTCTTCTTCGGAACAGAGAGTGATCTGATGAGGGTTGTATATGATGAGACCGGATCGATCTCACCGGGCTGGAACTACACAATCGAAAACGGTGGCGATAGGTGGGGGCAAGGAGATACGATCAAGGTCACGATGAATATGACTGTCGATCCGGTCATACCAGGGACGGAGTATTTCGTAAAGTTCATAATGTATAATGGTATCTCGGATGAGGACTATTTCACGGTGTGAGGAAAATGGGGGCTGGATCAATCATTGCGGCGATAGTAGCGGTTGCAGCAATCCTGATAGCAGCCAACGTTGTTATAACAGGGGGGTTATATATGACCAATACATTAACAAGCTCGATGAAGGAAGTGCAGGATGCGGAGAATGAGCAGTTGAAGACTGAGATAGGGATCAGTAACATCACTGCGAATGGGACCCGTATCGACGTAACGCTCTGTAACACAGGCCACGAACGTATCAGGGAGTATTCGCAGATGGATCTGATCGTGCATTACCATTCGGTCAATGGTGGGACTGTGAGGGTCGTCTGGATACCATACACGAATGAAACGCCGGATGACGATGAATGGGCCGTAACCGGGATATCACCGGATCTGATCAATCCTGGCATATTCGATCCCGATGAGGAGATGACGATCCGGATCGAGGTTGCTGATAGCGATCCGATGAAGTATGGATATATAAACTGGCTTCAGATAACGACTCCGAACGGAGTGGACACATCAAAATATTTTAGTGGGTGATCAATATGGCTGAAGAAGAATTCGACGGTGAAGAAGACGAAGATGAAGACTTTCTTGCGAATGTCGTATCCTCGGGAAATTATGAGATCGATCAGAAGATGGGTGGCGGAATCCCAATGGATTCATTATCCCTCTTCGAAGGACAGAACGACAGTGGTAAGTCGGTCCTTGTGCAGCAGATTATGTGGGGGGGCTTGAATCAGGGACGGCGCATCTCCATATTCACGACTGAAAACACGGTCAAGAGCTTGCTTAAGCAGATGGGGAGTCTATCACTCGATGTAGATGATTATTTCATCATAGGACGCTTGAATATATTTCCGATCCATGTGCAGGGCGTTGACTGGGATGAAGGGGTGAGTGGTAACCTGCTCGAGTTCATGCTGAAATCCATGGAGCGGTGCAAGAACGAGATTATCATCATCGATTCGCTCACGGTCTTTGTCTTTCATTCGAATGATAACGACATCTTAAATTTCTTCACAGGATGCAAAAAGCTGTGCGATCTTGGAAAAACGATTCTACTGACGGCACATGGCTATGCATTCCCTGAGAATCTTCTGATCAGGATCAGGTCGATCTGTGACGCACACCTGCACCTGAAGATAGAAGAAGCTGGCGATCAGATGATAAAGTCGCTGGAGGTTGCAAAGATACGGGGTGCACAGAAGAGCACAGGAAACATCGTCAGTTTCGACGTTGATCCTGGCTTTGGTATGAGGATCATCCCGATATCGAAGGCAAAGGCATAATCAAGGTGGTTGAAATGGAATCTCTGCCCTTTGAACCGAACGTTTCCGAGGCACATGGAGCCGATCTGAGACAGTGTGGGCTCTACCGCATGTTGCCTCCGGATGCGAAGAAGTTCCTCAGTGCGGAGGAGAACCATCATGTACTTGACTATATCCACATGCTTCCACTCGATGAGCTAGGCGTACCAAAGTTCTACCCCGAGCTTTCAAGAGATCTGAAGAAGATAGTGAAGCCGAATATCATATATCCAGCAGGAGATGGAGTATCCATCCATATTTATCCGGATAAAGAGGATGTGCGGAACTACTATATCCCTATCGAACCAACCCTGTTCGTGAGTGTCGATGAACTGCTTATAGAGGTGGAAGAAGCACTTGTCGATATCGTAGACGTTCTGGAGGTTACAACAGATGATATGGATTCTAAGAAAGCCTTACTCGAAGAGGGTTTGAATGACGTGTGCATCATAGAAGACGGTGGAGATAGGGAAGAAGAAGGGGGGCTTAAGAAGAAGATATTTGATCGCATCCACGGATTTGCCAGTACCACCAAAAATAAGAAGGTGCATGTTACCCCTGATGAATTCAAGAAGGTCAAGTACTACTTATTCAAGGATAAGATCGGGATGGGACCCCTCCAGCCACTGTTGATGGATCCGTATATCGAGGATATCAGTTGCAGTGGTGTGGGGCGGATATTTGTGGAGCACAAGATCTTTTCCGGATTAAAGACATCGATAACGTTTGGGAGTATAGCGGATCTCGATTCTTATGTTATACGGATGTCAGAGAAGATCGGAAAGCCGATAACATACCGGGATCCGATCGTCGATGCTGCGCTTCCCGACGGATCAAGGATAAACATCGTGTTCGGAGAGGATGTATCGAAACGGGGCAGCAATTTCACGATAAGGAAGTTTTCAGAGACGCCGCTTAGCATCTTAAACATCATCGACTTCCAGACGCTCAACTACAAGATGGCTGCGTACCTCTGGATGTTGTTGGGTGCGGGGATGAACTGTTTCGTTGTTGGTGAGACCGCATCAGGAAAGACAACGACGCTTAATGCAATGACAACGTGCCTACAGGCAGACGCAAAGGTCATATCAATAGAAGACACACCTGAATTACAGGTACCTCACAAGAACTGGTTAAGAGAAGTCACAAGAGGATCCGGAGACGGGGGAAGCTCGGACGTGACGATGTTTGATCTGCTGAAGGCTGCCTTGAGACAGCGTCCGAATGAGATAATAATCGGAGAGATCAGGGGTGCTGAGGGTAACATTGCATTTCAGGCGATGCAGACAGGACATCCTGCAATGGCTACGTTTCACGCAGCATCTGTTGAGAAACTGATCCAGCGACTGACCGGCGACCCCATAAATGTTCCGAAGACCTATATAGACAACTTAAACCTTGTTGTTATCCAGAACGCTGTGAACGTCCCGGGTAAAGGGATGGCAAGGCGCATCACAAGCATCAACGAGATCATAGGGTATGATCCATCTTCTCAGTCATTCTCATTCATTGAGACGTTTCAGTGGGATGCCTCAAAGGATGTGTTCAAATTTACAGGGAAGAACAACTCGTACCTGCTTGAGAACAAGATCGCTCCAAAGCGCGGCTTACCGAAGAATAAGCGGAGAAGGATATATAAGGAGCTTGATCGAAGGGAGAAGGTCTTAAGGAAGATGCATGATGCAGGGGTGCTCGGATTCTATGAGTTATTCAATATGATGGGGCGTGCGGAAGCGGAGGGAATCGTATGAGTGTGGAGAAGAGGGTTGCTGATGATCTGCTCTTCCTGCTCACGTATATGGCATCGATTGCCACAGCAGACATCGATAGGAATGAGCTATTCAAACATACATCCGAGCAGAAATATGAACTGTCGATATATTTCAAGCGGGTATATACGCTTGCTGCAAAGTGGAGCTATGCATATTCAAAGGCGTGCAAATTCATCTCAAAAAAGGCAAAATTTGCGGTCTTAAAGGAATTTTTCGGGAGAATGGCAAGCGCCATGTCGTCAGGAGAGCCTGAAAAGGAGTTTCTGAAGAATGAGATGAGTACGACGGAAAGTATCTACTCTAATAACTATGAAAGAAGCATCGAGGCACTTAAGAAATGGACGGATGGGTATACCGCGCTCCTCATCTCAACAACGCTCATTGTGATGGTTATACTGCTATCAACAATGCTGTACCCGCTTGGGGATATACACCAGACTGCGTTCGTGATCTCCCTGGTGATGGTAGTCATCTGTGGGATAGGAGTGTTTACCATACGCGATGCGGCTCCATTCGAGTTCAGAGTGCATTCGCTTGAGACCGGATCGAAAGAACAAGAGATCATAAAACTGCTCTTCAGGGCATTACTTCCGGCCGGATTCATAGTGACACTTGGGCTCCTTCTGTTACAGATACCTCTTGGGTATATTATGATCGTTGCCGCAGCATTCATAGCTCCGATCGGGGTTATGGCGGTGATTGATGATGGTAAGATAACCGACAGGGATTTTGACTTTCCCGCGTTTATAAAGACGCTTGGTTCACTTGCAGGAACGATGGGCACCAACCCGAATATTGCGATGAACCACTTAGACCGTGAAACAGTCGGATCCCTTGAACCACTGGTCGATACACTACATAAAAGCCTATCGCTTGAACTCAGCCCGAGTCTCTGTTGGGATCGGTTCATCAGGGACAGTGGATCCGAGCTGATGAACCGATGCACGAGGATATTTAACGATGCTATAAAGCTTGGTGGAGATCCTGCGGAGATCGGAAGGATCGTCTCTTCGTCAAGCCTTGCAATCGTTCTCTTAAGGATGAAGCGAAAACCGGTCAGTGCCAACTTTGCAGGGTTGGTTATACTGCTCCACTTCGCAATGTCAGCTCTTCTCATATTCATCATCGAGATCATAGTCGCATTTAATGAGGCGCTTACGGCGATGTTCGAATCGTCAGGCTTAGCTGAGGGTGCGGAGGGGAGCATGACTGGTATGACCGGGCTTGCTGGCAGTTTTGGAAGTACAAGTCCTGCCGAGCTTATATTCCTGTACCAGTTTACGATAGCAGCCGTCTTGATACTGACGATTGCAGATACCGCTGCATTGATGGTGGCAGATGGCGGTTCAAAGTATAAGGCATTCTTATATGGCGCGATGATAACTGCTATATCGGGTCTGGTTATGCTGGTCGTACCGGTTCTTGTATCTACGATGTTCGCGATTAACGTGTAAGAGGTGATGATATGAATATAGGCGAGATAACTGAAAAACTGATCCGGAAGATAAAAGGGGAAGATGAGATGGGAATTGAGCTGGAGATCGAAGACCTATTATCTGATGAAGAGGAGCCTGATGAAGGGTTGGCGTCAGAATCTGCTGGTGGATGGGTGCAGACGATAGATGACGCGGATAATGAGGAGCCATCCTTTGAAGACGACTCCTCCGATTCCGCTAAAGGCGAAGAAGGCGAAGAGTCTGATGAATGGATTCAGCAGGATGATGATAAGACCGATCTGCAGGCATTCGGGCAAGGCGGGGTAGACACCACAGAGGATACGCTGTTAACAGAGCTAAAGATGGACGATGAGCTTGATGATTCCGAAGATCATGAGATACTGGAGTATCTCGAGGCGACTTCGGTGGACGAGCTGGTAGCTGAGCTGAGACGTACTGTGGCGGAGCTTAAGAGGGGTAAAAAATGACTCTAAAATATAAATATAGAATCATTTAAAATTATCGCGGTAGTATCGGGGCATCAGCACCGGTACGTCCGGTAATAAACAACAAACAGAACAAACCAAGGAGGGATTAGAAGAGATGAAATTGGGAAACATGAAGATCGGACCGAAACTCTTTGCCGGGTTCGGCGTTGTGCTGATACTGACGGCAGCACTGGGGATCGTTTCGTATCTTCAGATAGGCACCATGCAGGATCAGAGCGAGGTGATGGGAAAATCGGCAGACTTAAAGGCGGCGATGAAGGATGTCAGGCAGCAGGAGAAGAACTACATACTGCGAGGCGACCAGACAAGCATCGATGAGACCAATGAAGCAGTGACGAAGGTGAAGCGTCTGATAGCCGAGCTTGAGCCGATGGTGACAATCGCTGCGAACAAAGCCGCAATAGCGGATGCGAAGAGAACAATCCCTACGTATGAGCGGGCTTTTGCTGATCTTCAAACGCTTACGGATACCAAAGCGAGGCAGCTATCGGTCTGCGAAGATGATGCACGGGATATAGAGACTGCGATAAAGGGCAGTTCAGCCGATCAGGCGACCGAGGATGAAATGATCATCCAGTTGCTGGCAGCCAGGCGGGCTGAGAAGAATTTCGTAGCAAGGGAGGATGACAGATACGCGGCAGATGTATCCGCAGAGGTGAACCGGCTGAAGGCAGACGCCAATGCAGCAGAGATCACAGGATCTGAGAAGAGTGCGATCAGAGATGCGGCAGATACGTATCAGAAGTCGTTTTCCGATTATGTTGGCACGGTTCATGACTTTACCGAGCATACTTCCACAGAAGGTCCGCTCGTGCAGTCAGGGCGCACGGTCGATGCCGCGGCAACTACACTGCTTGCAAATGCAGAGGCGGCGTCATCAGCGGCAGCAGATAGAGCTGCCATGTATGTGGTAGTATTTATCATTGTGGCGATTGTTGCGGGCATCGGGGTTGCGACTTTTGTCACCAGGTCGATCACAGGACCTGTTGGCGAGGTGGTGCGGGTCGTCGATGATTTTGCAAGCGGAAAACTTGCTACCAGAGCAGAGGCAACAAAAGCATCAGGCGAACTTCTTGAGATGACAGAAACCTTAAACAAGTTCGGAGATGGTCTACAGGAGATCATCAAAGACGTCGGTAGAGTGACCGGGATGATGGCAGAGGGGGATATGACCGCGGTCTTCGAAGCCGAGACTCCAGGGGACTTCAGCACGATCAGGGATAATCTCGATCAGGCTAACATGGATCTGTCGGATTTGGTATCAGGTCTTCAGAAAGCAATCCAGGCGGTGGCAGCCGTATCAGAGGAATCAGCAGCATCCACCGAGGAGATGAACTCTGGCATGGAGCAGATAGGCTCAGCATCGCAGGAGATCGCGCAAGGAGCGCAGAATCTTACTGAAGTTGTAAATAATGCTGTCAAGGAGCTGAAAGATACCGCGGCTATGTTCCAGGAGATGGATTCGGCCATCGAAGAATCGAGCAAGCTTGTGGAGCGTGGCGTTGAAACGGTGCAGCATGTCGGCGAGGTATCCGGAAGCGCGAGGAATAGCGTGGATGAGATTCGGGATGCGATAACTGAGTCGTCACAAGTGGTCGGTGGTCTGAATGATGCTGTCCAGAAGATCGGTGATGTGACTGATGTGATAAAGGATATTGCAGACCAGACGAATCTGCTCGCGTTGAATGCTGCGATAGAAGCAGCCCGTGCCGGAGAGTATGGTAGGGGATTTGCCGTCGTTGCCGAGGAGGTTCGAAAGCTTGCCGAGGAGTCGAGAAAGTCGACTGACGATATCGCAATCCTTGCAAAGGATATACAGAAGGAGATGGCGGACGTTGTGAACTCTTCTCAGGGTATGGCAGATAAATCGGTCGAAGTGACAGAAACTGTCAGAGAAGCTGCCGATGGCGCGGCAGAAGCTGTGGAGATGATGGCCGAGATTACTAGCAGGGTACAGGATGTTGCTGCCGGATCAAAGCAGGGATCTGCAAGCATCGGGAAAGTGGCTAAGGGTGCGGACGAGATGGCAAGCACATCCGAGGAAGCGGCATCCGCATCGGAAGAGACGTCCTCTGCTGTCGAAGAGCAGCTGGCAGCTATCGAAGAGTTAAGCGCCGGATCCCAGCATCTATCAGAGCAGGCACAGGCTGCGATGGAACTGCTGGACAGGTTCAAAGTGAAAGAGGGAGAATTCTGAGATGACAGAAGACTCAAAACGTCATGACGCAATAGAGCAGGAGCAACAACTGGTTGTATTTGAGCTTGGCGAGGAGGAGTTCGGTGTGGATATCTCACAGGTGCGTGAGATCATCAGGACCGGAGAGATTGCGCACATCCCAAACGCATCTGCTTATGTGAAGGGTGTGATCAATCTCAGGGGACAGATCACCACTATCGTCGATCTTAAAAAGCGATTCGGTCTTGACCACACCGACGGGGATCAGGAGGAGCGTATCATCATCGTGGAACTGAAGGACAATATCGTTGGCATGATGGTTGACTCGGTATCAGAGGTAATACGTCTGCCTACGAAGGATATTGAACCGGTGCCACCTATAATAGCAAGCAAGATCGATACGCATTACTTAAAAGGCGTTGGTAAGTTGGAGAACCGCCTTTTAATCCTGATAGATCTCGGGAAGATACTGACTGAGGAAGAGATGCTCAGGATGGGGTGATATCACAGGAGATATCAGGAGCGCATAAGTCCGAAAGGTTTAAGTAAGATAATACATGATAATTATCATGAGGTGTGTATGATGGAAGAAAGGAATATAGCCAATCTTGGTGTGCGTTTCATCTCACCTGCCGGAAGCGGCGGTGCGATGTACAAGGGCCGGAGATGGGTGACTGGCACGCTTGTGCTGACAAACATGAATCTGTGGCTGGTCCGCGGACAGAACAACATACACATCCCCATGAGGGCCATATCGGACATTGAACGCAAGAAAGGGATCTTGCAAATCGACCACTACGAAGGGAATGTGGTAGTGATGAGTAAGATTGCAGCTCCGGCAAATGTGCTGGATATGGTTGAGATGAGTATCGTCAGAGCCCCTCGACCGGATTGGTTCAAGATGTATTACATCTCACCAGCAAGCAAAGGGGGGGTACTACTCACAGAGAAGATGTGGACTAAGGGATTGCTTGCGATAGCAGGCAAATCGGTCTGGCTCGTGGGTAGGGATAGCCACACGCGCATCCCCTTTGAAAAGATCATATCCCTCGAACGCAAGGAGATTAAATTGAGCGAAAACGATAGTGCCGTATCCATCAACCATTACGATGCAGGTGAGGCATTATCAAGCTTGATTGCATGTCCTGCGGATACGATGGATATGGTGACCGGATACCTCTCTACTATACTTACCAAGTACGAAACAGAGAAGAATCTGTCAGATATGGAAGACCAGATCGTGATGCTCCTGTATACGGGCGGTGTCGATTCGACCATAATGGAGGACATGCTTGAGTGCGGGGCGGATGAACTGGATGGATACTTCGACCATCTGATACAATCGAAACTGGCAAAGGTCGTACGTGTGCGAAGAGAGCTGGAGCTGACGACAGAAGGAATGAAGTACGTAACCGATCTATCCAAGGACGGAAGATTCGGTGGTTGAACGAATGTAGAACACACTGAAAGGAGGAGATTAGAATGGGAAAGGGAGTATTGATCGTCGATGATGCGGCATTCATGAGAATGCTTCTAAAGAAGATCATAACGTCGAATGGGTACTTTGTCGCGGGCGAAGCATGTGATGGAAATGATGCGGTAGAGCAGTATGCGCAGCTAAAGCCTGAATTGGTGACGATGGATATCGTAATGCCTGATAAGGACGGTGTTGAGGCGACAAAGAACATAATGATGCTTGATCCGGGTGCAAAGATTATAATGTGCACTGCTGTCGGGCAGCAGTCTATGGTCATGGATGCGATGAAAGCAGGCGCCAGCGGTTACATCATAAAGCCGTTTCAAGCACCAAAGGTCTTGGAAGAGATAAACAAAGTGCTTAACTGAGGAAACGATGATACGAACACTTGTAGTCGATGATTCGAAGTTTATGCGCACTTTGATCTCGGATATGCTGGTTTCGGATTCCCATATCGACGTGATTGCAACAGCAAAGGATGGGACGGATGCGGTAGCACAGGCGAGACTGCACCATCCGGATGTGATCACACTGGACGTGGAGATGCCTCGCATGGATGGGCTGGAAGCGCTCAAAGCCATAATGAAGGAGAACCCCACCCCTGTCGTGATGCTGAGTGCATTGACACAGGAAGGCGCTGATGCGACACTCGAAGCCTTGCATCACGGCGCAGTGGACTTTGTTCCGAAACCGTCGGGTTCTCTCTCGCTGGATATAGACAAGGTGAAAGATCTGCTCATATCCAAGATCAAGGCAGCATCACTGGCTAAGCCAGAAAGGCATCTCGCACCCCGGTTACACCGGGCGAGGGCTTCGTTCAGACGAGTGACGGGTAAGCATGTCATCGCGATAGGTACGTCCACAGGCGGTCCAAGAGCCCTATCAGAACTCTTACCACAGTTTCCCGGAGATATTCCGGCAGGTATACTCATCGTCCAGCACATGCCGCCGTGGTTCACAAAATCACTGGCGGAACGGCTGGACCGATCCTGTGCGATACGTGTCAAGGAAGCAGAGGTTGGAGATAAGATAGAGGATGGGCAGGCACTCATCGCGCCCGGCGATTACCACATGGTTGTGAAACGGGCAGAGAATGGAGAGAGAGTGGTGGATCTGAATCAAGACCCTCCGGTACATGCTGTACGACCGGCTGCTGATATAATGCTCCAGTCGGTTGCAGCGAGCTACGGTTCCCGGACACTCGGGGTGATCCTGACCGGGATGGGGTCTGATGGCGCATGTGGGATGGAAGCGATCAAGGAACATGGTGGAAAGACGATTGTAAGCGATGAGGAGACAAGTCTCATCTTTGGCATGCCAAAAGCTGCAATCGATCTCGGATGCGTGGATCGGATCGCTCCACTTCATAAGATACCTGAAGAGATTGGAAGTATGCTTGGGTGAGTGATATGTACACATCAGAATATAGGAATGTCTTCGTGGAGGAGTCGCGAGAGTATCTGCAGACCCTGAACAAATCGTTGCTGGACATGGAACATAGCCCTGATCCGGCACTGTTACACGAGATATTCCGTGCTGCACATACTCTTAAGGGCATGTCTGCCACGATGGAATTCAATACAATGGCAGAACTCTGTCATATGATGGAGGATATACTGGACAAGCTGCGTAACCACGAACTTGTTGTAACATCCGGGACCGTCGATGTGCTGCTAAACTGCTTTGATGTACTGGAAGCGATGGTTGATGACATCGATCGGGGCGGAGATGCGGAGATCGACACCTCTTCGCTACTTGAGCGACTGAAGAGATTTAAGGAGAGTGAGGAAACCGGAGGTGGCGGGGAGACTGTGGAATCCGAAGCCGATACCATGGAGGATATCCGTGAGATAAACATCTCTATAAGTGAGGACTGCCAATTCAAAGGTGCCAGAGGATTTTTAGTGATCAGAACCCTATCCGGACTGGGAAAAATCATCAGAACAATCCCTGATCTGCAGGAGATCGAAGATGAGAAGTTTGGTCCGGAATTAACAGTCTTCATAGAGAGCGGTGAGGATTATGACACGCTTAAAGAGGCGGTTGAGTCTGTCGGCGATATAGCGCATGTTGAGCTAACAACAAGTATGAAAGAGGAGGAATCGATCAAGGAAGAAGCACCAGGCAAGACCACAGTGAGAAGCGCTTCAAGCGTTCGTATAGGTGTCGAACGTCTGGATGTCGTGATGAATCTGGTCGGGGAGCTGGTGATCAACAGGAGCAGATTGATCCGGATCGGGGACAAATATCAACTGAGGGAATTGACCGAGACGTTAGCCAGGGTTGATAGGATAATAACCGACCTGCAGGACGAGATCACACAGATGAGGATGATCCCTGTCGATCACATCTTCAACAGATTTCCAAGGCTGGTCAGAGACCTTGGCAAGACGCAGAAGAAAGAGATCGACTTTATCATCGAAGGTAGCGAGATCGAGCTTGATCGAACAGTGCTGGATGAGATCGGTGATCCTCTGCTCCACCTGCTCAGGAATGCAGTGGATCACGGTATCGAATCGCCCGATGACCGGGTGAGTAAAGGCAAGGATAAAACAGGGGCGATCAAACTAATTGCAGAGCGGGAGAGGGGTTATGTCACAATAAAGGTCGAGGATGATGGCAAGGGGATAGATCCGGAAGAGGTAAGGAATATCGCTGTCAAAAAGGGATTCATCTCGGAAGAGAGAGCCTCGGAACTGAGCGATACGGACGCATTGCTGCTGATCTTCAATCCTGGTTTCAGCACTGCTGAGGTTACCACTGATGTATCTGGTAGGGGGGTTGGGATGGATGTTGTGAAGAGCAAGGTCGAATCCCTTGGCGGTACCGTTGAGATACAGTCGCAGATTGGGACGGGATCCAAAACGAGACTGAGACTTCCCATCACAATGGCGATCATTCAGGCTCTGCTTGCCGATGTGGGGGATATGACTTATGCGATACCCCTATCAGGCGTTCTGGAGATATTAAAGATCAACACCGCAGATATAAAGACGTTACGCGGGACCGAGGTCATCAATCTGCGAGGAAAGGTGCTCCCGCTCGTGACGTTACGCCACTTATTTGGAATAGCGGCAGATGTGACCACAGAGAGTCGCGTTGTCGTTGTGATAGAGAAGAGTGATGGAAATATCGGACTGGTCATAGATTCTATCCTTGATCAGGAGGAGATTGTAATCAAACCTCTTGGGAAATTGCTGGAAGGGAACAGGGGGTTTAGTGGCACCACCATTCTCGGGGATGGGCGGGTGATTCCAATACTGGATACAACCACACTTGCTGTGGATTGAGGTGAATATGATGGCCGAGATAGCACTAACTGAGATGGAGTACGACGCATTAAAAGAGCTCGGGAATATCGGTACCGGTCATGCTACCACCGCGTTGGCAGAGATGACCGGTGTAAGGATTGGCATCAGCGTGCCAAATATCGATATCGTACCTATCAACCGAATTATAGGGCGGATCGTTGACGAAGACGAGTTGGTGGCAGGGCTGTTCTTTGAACTATCTGGCGGTACCACTGGCTTCATGCAGATACTATTTAAGGAAGCGAGTGCGCTGGCACTGACAGACCTGCTGATGGGGCGGGAGATCGGGAGTGGCACGACCCTATCCGGGATGGATGAATCGGCACTGAAAGAGGTTGGTAATATCCTGGCGTCCGCGTTCTCGGATGCGTGGGCTAAACTCCTGGGAATAATACTACTCCCGTCCCCTCCAGCGTTTGCCTTCGATACGGCTGGGGCGGTGACGAATCATCTGCTTACAACGATTGGTACGACGGTAGACAATGCGATAGTATTTGAAACATCGTTTGAGGGGGAGTCGGGCATCTTTTCCGGGTATTTCTTGCTGTTACCACATCTGGAATCGCTTAACAATATGCTGGCACTTCTCGGAGGACAGATCGCTGAGTAGCGTGTTTTGGAGGAGGTGATACATAATGGCAGAAGAGATAACATTAACTGATTCGGAACTGGACGCATTAAAAGAGCTCGGGAATATCGGTACCGGTCATGCTACCACCGCGTTGGCAGAGATGACCGGTGTAAGGATTGGCATCAGCGTGCCAAATATCGATATCGTACCTATCAACCGAATTATAGGGCGGATCGTTGACGAAGACGAGTTGGTGGCAGGGCTGTTCTTTGAACTATCTGGCGGTACCACTGGCTTCATGCAGATACTATTTAAGGAAGCGAGTGCGCTGGCACTGACAGACCTGCTGATGGGGCGGGAGATCGGGAGTGGCACGACCCTATCCGGGATGGATGAATCGGCACTGAAAGAGGTTGGTAATATCCTGGCGTCCGCGTTCTCGGATGCGTGGGCTAAACTCCTGGGAATAATACTACTCCCGTCCCCTCCAGCGTTTGCCTTCGATACGGCTGGGGCAGTGACGAATCATCTGCTTACAACGATTGGTACGACAGTAGACAATGCCATACTCTTCAAAACAATCTTTGAAGGGGAGTTAGGCATCTTTTCCGGATATTTCTTGCTGTTACCACATCCGGAATCGCTTAATAATATACTAACAATTCTCGGAGGACAGATCGATGAGTAGCACAGAAGAGATGATATTAACCGATATGGAACTGGACGCACTGAGAGAGCTTGGGAACATCGGTACCGGTCATGCTACCACCGCGTTAGCAGAGATGACCGGTGTAAGGATCGCTATAAGGGTGCCAGACATAAGTGTCATATCTATCACGGAGATTCCAAGACTCGTTGGAGAAGAAGAGATTATGGCAGGACTGTTCTTTGAACTATCCGGCGATACCACCGATTACATACAGTTACTGTTTGCGCAAGATAGCGCACTGGCACTGGTGGATATCCTGATGGGTAGGGAGATCGGGAGTACCAGGGCATTATCCGGGATGGATGAATCGGCACTGATGGAGATAGGAAATATCCTGACGTCCGCATTCGCTACCGCATGGGCTGATTTCTTAGGAATCACACTGATTACATCCCCACCCACACTTGCCTTCGATATGGCTGGTGCGGTGATGGATTATGTGCTTGCAAGAGTCGGTATGGTGGCGGACCAGGTTATACTCTTCAAAACAGTCTTTGAAGGGGAGTCGAATCTTTTTTCCGGATATTTCATGCTGGTGCCGAATCCGGAATCGCTTAAGAATGTGCTAAAAATGCTTGGGGGACAGATCGATGAATGAAACATATACTATTGGGATTGGAGAATACAGGGCAGCTCACAACCCATGTGAATTGGTCACAATCGGGTTGGGGTCATGCGTTGGAATCGCTCTCTACGATTCGAGAGCAAAGGTTGGTGGGCTTTCGCATGTCATGCTACCGGACAGCACGCAAGCCAGAAACACCAACCCTGGAAAGTTTGCTGACACAGCAATACCACTAACGATCCACGATATGATGGATATCGGTGCGAGAAAGTTAAGGACGATCGCAAAGATTGCAGGTGGGGCGCACATGTTTTCAGGTATAAAGGGCAACACCATGAACATCGGAGAGCGGAACATAGCTGCTGTGAAGAAGAAGCTTACGGAAGAGCATATCAAAATAGTCGCCGAGGATCTCGGTGGGAGCAATGGGCGCACATTGAGATTTGATCTGGTATCCGGCAAGGTACTGGTGAAGACCGTGAGGGGCGTTGACAAAGAACTATAGGAGGGAGACTATGAAAAGAAATGCGAGAGGGGGCGTCTCAAAGGAGAAAGCACTTCAGACCGTTGTTAGCAACTTGAGGTCGATCTGCTATGAACAGACCGTGGAGCATCGCACATCCATATCGCAGATCGCGGGTCTTGTCGGGCTTTGCGAACTTGCACTCATCCTATCCATCATCGTGCTCTCTCTATCAGGTTGGAGTCTGTACGGAATGATCATCGCTTCTATGATCACCGGATCATTCGTGACAAATATGGCATGGTTCGTCCTGGCGAGGCGGGAGGTGCGAATCGGAAGGAGTGGGTGAAGGTTTGGGAGTATCACGGCTTTCGGTAGATGTGTTCCTTGCTATTGATACTCTTGAATTTATCTCTCGCATCACCAACAAGCGTCTCAGTCTTTCCCATGACGAAGTATCCGCCTCTATTCAATGCATCGTGGAATTTGTTGTACAGTCGCTTCTGAAGATCTTTTGAAAAATATATAACAACATTTCTACAGAATATAACATCGATGTGTGAAAAGTTCGTCCCCGAGATCAGGTCAAGGTGCTTGAATCGTACAAGACGTTTGATCTCACTGGTTGCATGATACTTTCCATCGTACGTGAAATATTTATCGATGATCCTCTTTTCCACACCTTTGAGGGCTGCGGCTTCGTACACGCCCGTCTTTGCCTTTGCCATGACCGTATCATCGATGTCTGTGGCATAGATCGAGATCATGAAATTGTGGATATCACTACCCAGTACTTCGTGCAACAGTATCGAGATAGTGTACGGCTCCTCTCCGCTGGCACATCCCGCGCTCCATATACGTATGAGCTTCTTTCCCCTATTTTTCTTGTCAGATATCAATGCGGGAAGCACCGTGTTCCTGACTGCATTAAACACAGTCTTATCCCTGAAGAATTGTGTAACGTTGATCGTGAGTTTATCCAGTAGCAGATCGTATTCGCCCGGATTGTTGTCCAGTATTCTCATATAATCGCGGTAGGATTCCGCATTGAGAGCCCTTATCCTGACGTTAATCCTGCGTTTTAGATAGTTGTCCTTATACTGCTTACAATCAAGACCAGTCTCCTTGTAGATCTTACTCATCACCATCTTAAAGTCAGTTTCGTCATCAAACATCTTTGTAGCCATGGCATCCTCCCTCCCACATACCGACGATATGTTTAATACACTTCATCCCATATATAATGTGGTACTATGGGGTTGTGAAGTCATCGGTTGATCCGATGCCGGATAAGTTTACAACTTCTGCGAGGTGTGGAGGCAATAAAATGACCAATATAATCATCAAGGCGGTGAGTCTTGCGATATTGCTTGCTGTAGTCAGCTTGACGTTTAGCATGATGACCATATTCATAACATCGATCAGCGATATCGTCTATGGGATGCCATCAGGCGATCCCATAAAGATGATGGAAGAGTTCAACGCATCATCGGAGGATGAATTGAATCGGAAGGTATACAATGCTACTGAAAATATAATGATGGTCAAGAATGAATCATCTCAGACGATGAAGATACTGGACAGCATAAATGCCGCAGTCCTTGGTGCCGGTGCGGATGCCTTATCTGCAATGGGCCAAGACGAGATCGCACAGGTCGTGCGGAAACAGAGCATAAAATTAAAGATCCGCACCGAGATGCTTGAGTGTGCATCACACTTCAACGAGACCGGATGCGTGAAAGAGGGTCAAAAAGAAGCGGTCGAAGAAGACTTTGAGGATCTGCAGAATCTTCTTGGGTACTATGGAGAACTGCAGAATGAGACTGGGGAAGGTCTCCTTGAGCAGATGAGTGATCTGAAGGAGCCGATGAAATAATCTGAGTACGGTGCGCAGTGTGGGCGGGCATGGGTTTACACCGATAATTGGTGTCTATCTGCGTTAATATGTGGCTTACACTGTTTTAGCCACAGATTGACACGGATTTCACTGATTACACCCATCTAATCATATTTGTATTTGCCGGGTTGGCGCCATGTTTTCAACAGACCAGAACAAGTTAAAAAGTCTCGATATTGGTGCAATCATGTTTATGTGCCACCACACCAAGTAAGCGATATGAAGCGATGCATCGCAATCGCAAAAAAAGACCTTACCGCCGAGTTTAGAACCAAGCAGATGCTAAGCTCGATGATTATGTTTGCGTTCCTTATCTTATTGATCTTCAGTTTTTCGTTTGTGGGTTTGCGCGGTAGTCACGACCGGATCACAGAATTGGCTCCGGGCATGCTCTGGATTACGTTCATGTTTGCAGGCATGTTAGGTCTGTCCGGATCGTTCGCCCTTGAGCAGGAGGAGAACTGCATCGAGGGTCTGAAACTCTGCCCGGTCGATCGCAGCGTTATCTATGTCGGCAAGTTACTCTCCAATCTCGTGCTGATGCTAATTATGGAGGCAATATCCATACTGATATTTATGGTTATATTTTCTTATAATATTCCAAACACCCTCTTGCTGTCCATTGTCGTGCTACTCGGCACGATCGGGTTTCTCGCGGTCGGCACGCTCTTATCGGCACTGACCTTAAACGCACAGACGAGAGATATCCTGCTTTATGTAATACTCTTTCCGGTGCTATTTCCTCTGATCCTTGTGCTGGTGCCTGCGACTGCCAATGTGCTAACATACACAAGCGTGGTTCCCGAAATCAGGCTGCTCTGTGTGTACGATATCGTCTTCTTCCTGATATCAATGGTCGTTTTTGAGTATGCGATCGAGTGATGGGGAGGTGGGGCACCATCGATCTAAAAATCCATTTACCAGGTTAATCTGCGCAATATGTGTTAATCAGTGGAAAATAAAACTTTTAGCCACCGACTGCGACAGTAGTGGCGAATCCATAACGCTGATTCCACGGATTCCCACAATCTAATAGCACCAGTGTTTGCAGGATTGGTGTCATGTTTTTTCAACCGACCCTACTAAATTAAAAAGGCTCCGTTTTTACAAAGGAGGTCACTCCAAACACAATTCCACGATCATCTTCTGCTTCGAAAGCGGCGTCACGATCGCTTTACCTTTTTTCGTGATCTCCATAACCCTGAGAACGTCTTTTGGGATATACATCCCAAGTCTTCCTGCGCCGACTGTGGATATGCTGCATTTGTATCCTCCGGAGGGCTTGTTTCTGGTGTATCGATCGATTATCTTCGATGAACCGGCATCGAATGCGAAATCTCCGCAGTTCGAGCACCGGAGCCCGGTCAAATTTGGGATCACGATCCGCTCGCCAGCCAGCACAACCTCGAATACGAGATCATCTGCGAAACTGACTGTGGAGGATCCGCATACCGGACAGGTCACATCTACGATATCCTTTAGTGGCGATCCGTGTCTGCCCGCACGCCTCTTCGCGATCTCTATTTTTGTTTCCTCCACCATCTCAGGAGTTATGGTTGGAATATCAGCCATCGGAGGTGCATCTTCTTTTTTTCTATCCATGTTTGTGTTTGTTTGTATCAGTCTTCATCGAATGCTGTGATAACCCTCACAAGACTGCCAGAATCGGTCTCGTGCACTTCGAACACGATGCGGATCAGTCTTGGCGGATAATTCATTCGAGACCATGATAAGTAGCGTCCATCTATTTCTTGGTCAGATTTGTAATATCCATATAAAAGTCCATTTATTATGTCATCTTCGGTGATATTCGGGTGGCGTGATAGTATGTGGTGCCATTGGATGGCATATCTCTCGTTGAGAACGAGTTCGCGTACCTGCTCTTTCAATTTGAGCATATCTGTATGCATATTTGTTTGATCAATTTATATATATATCCTTCTATTTGTTTGCCATTTGTCATTCATTGTTCACGTCCTCCTTTCGTAATGCATGTTTTTACGTACATTATACTTTGAATTAACGTACATACTATATAAATCTTCGCATCAGACTCCCACACCACACCCGGCACCACCCGCGCGCATCTTTTTATCCAATCGCCGCCAACACCAGAGTCATGGGAATGACCATCGCTGAAAAGATCCTCGCAGCACACGCCGGCAAGAAAAGCGTATCGCCAAAGGAGATCGTGGACGCAAGGATCGATTATGTCATGGTAAACGACGTGACCGGGCTTCCTGCGTTCGAGGTCTTCGAAGAGTTCGATGCCACGCCGATCACCGAGAAGACTATAATGATCCAGGATCATTACGTGCCGAACAAGGATGTGGCATCGGCAGAGCAGGCAAAGTCGATGCGCGAGTTTGCCAGAAGATACGGGATCGAGAATCATTTCGATGTTGGTCGGGGCGGTGTCTGCCACCAGATCATGATCGAAGAGGGATTTGCAGCACCGGGACGGCTGATCGTAGGCGCAGACTCGCATACGTGCAGTTACGGCGCACTCGGCGCACTCTCAACAGGTATCGGCTCATCGGAAGCCGCAGCCGCAATGGCAACAGGAGAACTATGGTTCAAGGTTCCTGAGACACAGAAGTTCGTCGTTGACGGAGAACTTGGCAAATACGTGATGGGAAAGGATATCATTCTTCACATTATCGGAGATATCGGAGTTTCCGGTTCTCTTTACAAGTCGATGGAGTTTTACGGCTCTGCAATAGAGTCGCTCCATCTGTCGGACCGGATCACGATCTCAAACATGGCGATCGAGGCAGGCGCAAAATGCGGGATCATTCCGCCGGATGAGGCGGTCTTCGATTACCTCAAGAATCGTGTCATCGGAGAGTATTCACCGGTTTACGCAGACGAGGATGCGGAATACAAGAATACGTTCGAATACGATGCTTCCGAGATCGTGCCAGTGGTTGCGACGCCGCATCTTCCTGAGAACGTAACTCCGGCATCCGAAATCGATGTGCAGATCGATCAGGCATATCTCGGATCGTGCACCAATGGCAGGATCGAGGATCTACGTGCCGCAGCAGCAGTTCTCAAAGGGGCTTCGAAGGGCGTGCACCCTGATGTCAGGATGATCGTGGTTCCGGCAAGCAAAAACGTTTTTGAGCAGGCGATGCGGGAAGGACTTATCGGGATATTCATGGATGCGGATGCTTATGTCGCAGGACCGACGTGCGGCGCATGTCTCGGCGGTTATATGGGCGTGCTTGCAGAGGGTGAGCGGTGCGTCAGCAGCACGAACCGCAACTTCATCGGCAGGATGGGGCATCCGAATTCAGAGGTCTATCTTGCGAACCCGGCAGTGGTTGCAGCAAGCGCGATTACCGGGCGGATAACCGATCCCACCGATCTTTTGGAGGGGTGACTGCAATGGAAAAATATATCAAAGGTAGAGTATGGCGATTTTCAGAGAACGTGGACACCGATCAGATCATTCCAGCGATATATCTTGTGACCGGTGATCGACAGGAACTTGCAAAGCACGCATTTGAGAACGTGAGACCGGACTTTGCAAAGGACGTCTCGGATGGCGACATCATCGTTGCCGGACCCAATTTCGGCAGCGGATCCTCAAGGGAACATGCGCCACGCGCTCTACTCGGGGCGGGGATCAAGTGCGTGGTTGCGCCGAGTTTCGCACGGATATTTTACCGAAACAGCATCAATATCGGGCTGCCACTTGTCGAGTGCGATGTCGATGCAGCGGATGGCGACATTCTTGCTATCGACTTCAAGGACGGAAAGATCGTGAATACGAATACCAGCGCGGGATACACATTTCCTTCGCTTCCTGATTTTCTGGTAGATCTGCTCGATGTAGGGCTTATCGAGAATACGAAGAGGAAACTTAAGGGTAAATGACCAGATGGTGGAGGACTGCCATATTACGGGATGTTGGACTTGGGAACCCTACCGTTACATGCCCAAACTTAACGCGGGCAGCCACGAGATGCGAATCGACATCAACTTTGGAATACCGTCAACACATGATGGCGTGACCGCCCCGGATAGCCGCAATACTTATATACGATGATGAGAGAGTCGGAATTGGTATTTGCAGTAGGTGACTTTATGGAAAGCATGATGATAATGGTATCAAGCAAATTGCTTGGTTCGGATGATACCGGAAAAAATGAAATTAGTAGCATCAATGTTTCTGCACTTGGCGCGCCCCATTGCGATAGGATATATGTAAAACACCCAGTGTATGATCTGATATGCACTAATCCAAGAGTAATCCTAAATGATAGTATTAATGACCCAATGAGGTATGATGGTGCACAATACTCACAAGATCCGGCTAACGTAGGTGGTGCGCTCACAACCACTGGCGCGACATACATGGATATGGACACGGATTTAGTTAATGCAGATTTATTAAGCAGGTTTAAATTAAACGATCACAATTTTACACAGGAAGGTCTCCATATGATGCTTGACTTGATAGTTGAGGAACGTGGGGCACGCATGTATATTGGACCAAAAAATAGTGAAACCGTGCTACAATTTGATAGAAATCGAAACAGCTCTAACATAATGGAGGTGTCTTAATTGGTTTCAGGTGATATAACCTTCGAGGCTGCAGATATAACTACTGTTTTGTGGACCGATCATGGATTTAAACCGGAACCGGAAGATAGTAGTATCGTGACCGTGGGCAAAGAACTCAACGAAATATTCACTCATGGAAACATTGTTGGTGAACTCAGTGAGATGTTAGAGGTAAGCGAAGCGGATATAGAGTATCATGCACCAAGATTTGAGCCCACAAAAGGAAACGAACATATAAAGCTAACAAAATTTAATAATATTAAAATGAATGGTGTTACAGTAGATGAACTCATCTTGCGCGTCCATGTTTGTAATCGAGTTGAAGGAAGCCGAGCAAAGATCACAGTTTCTGCAAACTTGGATTTTAGAGAACATCTCCGTGATGCCATGACAACCGCAAATTTAATGAATTCGATTTTTGAAAAAGAAGAAGACATCTGCAGGTTTATCCATAAAGAAATTCCGGAATCGTTTTCATTGGGTGGTGTTAAATACATTAGTAATATAGCAAGTGTAGAATCCAACGATCCTGATATCGATGTTATTATTGAGTCTGTGCTTGCAAACGGCAAAACCGAATTTGAGTTCTCGCCCCATTGCGCTGACGTCGGACGTGCTCTGGACAAAAAAAAGATATTGGATGCATACCATGTGTTACTGCCTAATGGAACGTTAATATCCAATGCGAAGCCGATAACCCCTGAAGCAATTCGAGATGCTATTGATAGAGTCGAAGCAAAGCAAAGCAAGATGATTATATATCAGGCTAATAAGAAAATTCCTACAAAGACATTGAACTATGAGATTGGTCCGGATCATCGGGTGATCACGAATCTAACCGAACAATATTCCGCCCTAGCGGTAACCAACAGATTGGTCAACGATTACTTGAGTCTGACCTGATTATTTTTGTGCAATGGTATGAATGGTGGATACCTAAACGAACCCGACGAGGCAGGTAAAGTAATTCCGGAGGCTGTCACGGTATATTCCAATGTGATGGAAAGCATCAGTGAATTAATTGATAGCGATGAGATCAATTCTGAAAAGTTGATCGAGCTTTGTGATCGTTCTGTTGCATTGTATAAATCACTACTCGAAGAAGAAGACTTGGAAAAGATACTTGGTAGAAAGCTGGAACATAAAATCAAGATGATAAATCACATATCTATAAATTTACGTAATAAATATAATATAAAATTTGGAAAACAGGCGCATGATGATAGCCACATGATGAACCAACTTATCCTACTTTTGACAACTATTTCTGTAGTCCAATGTATCATTAATGTTTTAGCATTTGAATCCAAATGGCTGCTCCCTGTTGGCTTGAATGCCCTACTACTCGTCGGTTTATTGCTGTTCTATTTTCAGCGGTACAGACCTTATGACACTGGATATATCGATAGTTACCATACTGATCCTCCTATCTACTGCCAGGGATGACATATGTCATAGACGAAACACGCTACACTCATCCTTTGATTTCCACGACATATAGATATACTGGATTCAGAGAGGTTGCACCGGATCTACCACCCTTCATCGATTTAGGATTTTGCATGGTAACTACTCACCCCCTCTAATCGGGGATACCGATAGCGAAAAGTTGTTTGCCTGCTTTTTGAGAAGCATTGACCGCCGCAGTCTTCCGCAGTCGATTTCACCAAATCACAAGACCGAACAGCAGCAAATTTTAGATTACAAGCAAAGCCTCTTGATAGTGTTTCAATGGGGGTGAGTAGTTACTTTGCATGATGGTATGCACACCATCCATGGTTGATCTAACACATGTGATGCGACAATCCCTTGAATCTGATGTACCGATCTAAAAAAAGCATCAACTTATTATAACGAAATCCATAACACAGAAAACATAAATGAAAGACCCTGTCAACAACTTCGAAATCCCTCCTGAATGGATAGAGCGCGCTACACTCCCTGAATACGAACTGAGAACGGGCATAACAAGCGGGCGTCTCGTACTGCTCGCTGATGGCTCGGTGTTGCGGCGCGGGTATACCACAGGAACGACTGCGACAGCAGCGGCAAAGGCGGCTGTGCTCTCACTCAAACGCACAATCGAGCACGTCACCGTCCTGACACCGGTTGGAATCGAGGTGGCACTGCCAGTCTCGGCATCATGTGGCAGGGCATCTGCGATCAAGGACTGCGGAGATCATGGGTTCGATATCACAGGCGGGATCGAGATTGTGGCAGAAGCGCATGAATCAGGCGGTGCTGGTAATGCTGATAATGTAGACAATGCTGATAATTCCGGTGATGGTATATCGATTAGAGCAGGGATCGGCATCGGGGTTAAGAGGGGTGTGCCTGCGATCAATCCGGTGCCGATGAAGCAGATACGCACCGCAATCAGAGAAGCTGTACGCGAGATCGGCATTTCCGGTGTAGACGTTCTGATCTATGTTCCACGAGGTGAGGAAATTGGTCTCGAGACGCTGAACAGCAGGGTCGGAGTCATCGGAGGCATATCGATACTTGGAACAACAGGTTTTGTCGAGCCGTGGAACGAGCACCTACTCGAGACGAAGCATGAACTGATACGGCAGGCAGATCGGGTGGTGCTGACCACCGGACGCCTTGGCATGAGATACTCGAATATGCTGTTTCCGGATCACACGGTTGTCATGGTAGGAAACCGGATCTCGGAGGGACTTGCTGCTGCAAAGGACAAAAGCGAAGTGATTATCTCCGGACTTCCGGGACTGATCCTGAAATGGATCGATCCTGATATATTGCGCGGATCCGGCAGTCTCACGACTCAGGAATTAATCGACCGAAACCCTGATGATGTACGGATCGACCGGACGCTTGCCGCTGCAAAAGGAGATGCTCCGGGCGTGCGCATCGTCCTCTTAAATCGTGACGGCTCGATACTGCGGGACTACACACCATAAAAAAAGAATATTATATTTCTTACCCTATCGTCGATATTTGATT
Source organism: Methanobacteriota archaeon (assembly GCA_034717055.1). Lineage (GTDB taxonomy): Archaea > Halobacteriota > Methanosarcinia > Methanosarcinales > Methanogasteraceae > Methanogaster_A. Next base: position 5,190 of record JAYELB010000185.1, on the reverse strand, counting down.
GATAAGAGAACATCCCCTCGAATGGTTGTATCGCACTTTACCCCTTGTTCAGTCCTCCGACGTTCGTTTACTAAAGAGGTGCTTCCCCCCTTGCACCACCTATGTCGGCAGCCCTAAACAAGCAGAAGAGTTATATCAAATCTTTTTTTAATTAGCTAAAAACAGATGTTTATCGCGGCTTGAAACATGACTCCCACCCCCTTCCTCATAATCGACAACAGCATCCATGATCAGGACCTGTACTATGTGACCCGGTTCCTTGCGCCAGATCAATTTTTATATTTAAGATCAGGAGGCGGGGATATTCTCATGGTGCCGGAGATGGAACTTGGTCGCGCCCGCAAGGAATCGCGGATCAGTGATATCCGCACAACGTCAGATTACAGCATAATCGAGAAATTGAAACAATATGGGAGGGACCGCGCACAATCCCTGGTTATATCAGAACTGCTGCACGACGAGGGCGTAACCGAAGTCAATGTCCCGCATAACTTCCCGGTATTCCTTGCAGACGAATTGAGAGGTGACGGATATAAGATCATCCCAGTACAGAGTCCGATCAGAAAATTGCGATCCGTAAAGACCAGAGAAGAGATTGAATACATCAAAAAGGCGCAGGTCTGCTGCGAATCTGCCATGCAGAGTGCGATCGATCTGATACGAAGAGCAGATATCAGAAGAGGCGTTCTGACAGTCCCGGGCTCTGACCAGCCATTGACGTCCGAGCAGGTCAGGACTGAGATCGAGTACGCCCTGATCAGATGCGGCTGCGAATCAGAGGAGACTATTGTTGCAGGCGGGAAGGGCGCAGCAGATCCGCACAACGCGGGTAGGGGCGCACTGCGGGTAGACGAGAGCATCGTGATCGATATCTTCCCCCGCCTTAAGATGGAGCGGTACTACGCGGATATGACCCGCACGGTTGCGCGGGGCCACCCATCGCGGGCACTATCTGAGATGTATGATGCAGTGCTGGATGCGCAGACTGCCGCTCTTCGAGTGGTGCGGGAAGGCGTATCTGGCGAGGAGGTTCACGATGCGGCGTGCGGCGTCTTTGAGGATGCCGGGTACAGAAAACTCTTTATCCACTCTACCGGGCACGGAGTTGGGCTGGATGTCCATGAGGTGCCACATATAGGTGTCGGCGGTGAGGTGCTCAAAGCAGGGAATGCGATCACCGTTGAGCCCGGGTTGTACGACCCTGAGATCGGTGGTATCAGGATCGAGGATCTGGTTGTAGTCACGGGCTCGGGGTGCGAGAATCTCACCACGATTGGGAAGAGGTTTGTGGTGTGATAAATTTTTAGTAACCGCGCATAATTAATGTGTTGATGCAAGATATTTAACATGAATATCACGAACGTATCTAGTTTATTGGCACATAACACGTGTCTCTAAAACTTTCAGTATGTGTGATTTTGATGCACTCGTACTTGGGCGATTCATAAAATTCGTGTCATTCGTGATTTTAACCAGATTTTTATATACTATCTACTGAAATAAACTATGCTTGACATATTAACTTTTGGGGAATCCATAACCGGATTGTTGACACCATAAGACAATAGCTTCCCCCCATTAATCATTATTAAATACTATGGACGCGCAAGTTTCAAACATGGATACAGAAGTATTACTTGAACTTAGTGATGCGGTGAATGTTCGCGAAAAAGAGTTTTCAGAGTTCTCCGGATCAATATCGGAACTGTCAGAAGATGATTGTCCGGATGAAGAGGCGTATGTCAAAGAGTTTTACGAGCGCGTTCATGGTTTCATGGACAAAACAATCGGTCTGATCTCAGCATATCAGGAGTATATAGCAGCGCTTGAGAACGCATGTACCAAACAAGAAGAATAGCGATATATGGCAAAGGCGGAATCGGTAAGTCCAGCACCGCCTCGAATGTCGCAGCAGCGTGCGCGGATGATGGGTATTCAGTTACCATCATCGGTTGCGACCCGAAGAGCGATTCTTCGATTACGCTGCTTAAGGGTAGGCGGATTCCGACAGTGATGGATCTAATGCGGCAGGGGGCCGAGATATCTGAGGCGAATGTCGTCTACGAGGGTTACAAAGGCGTAAAATGTATCGAGGTCGGCGGACCAGAGCCAGGTGTCGGATGTGCTGGCAGGGGGATCATCGTTGCGGTCACAGAACTACAGAAGATCACAACAGCACTTACAGATAGCGATCTTGTGATCTACGACGTGCCAGGGGATATTGTATGCGGCGGCTTTGTGGCGCCGATCCGAAAGGGGCTTGTTAGTGAGGCATATATCATCTCTTCAGGCGAATACATGCCAATTTATGCTGCAAACAACATCTGCAAAGGGCTTTTGAAGCTGAAGATGCCGCTTAGCGGGGTAATATGCAATTCAAGAAACGTTCCACGAGAAGAAGAGATCATAACTGAATTTGCTGGCAGAATTGGGAGCGAACTCGTTGCATTTATCCCGAAAGACGATATCGTGCAGGACTGCGAGCGCCGAGGGTTCTCTGTGCTCGAAAGTGCACCGGACTCTACAATCGCAGATGTGTACCGCAAGCTTGCAAAAGCGATCATGGACTGCGAACATTCAGCGATACCAGCTCCGATGGAGGATGATAGCCTCCGTGAACTGCTCAATATATAGATGTGTGTGAGGAATATGGTGAACAAGCAAATCCTATTCGATCTTCTTACAAATATTCTAAGTTCGCAGGGGTATGATACGAATCCCCCGATCCGGGGAACCCATCCGCGAACTGATCTGGTTGTTGCGAAGGACGGCGGGATGACTTGCATCCAGTATGGCGGGACCGAGACCGATCTGAGGTACTTCGCAGATGCGGTGCAGGGGGCTTACGATTCGATTTTCATATCGGACGAGATCACTGACCGGATGGCGCGCTTCGCGGAGCAGTACAACATCAGGATGTGGGATCGCGCCGAACTTGAGATTCGCATCGGAAAGGCGATGCTTGCAGAGGCAGAAGACGCACGCTATGATCTTCTGGGGCAGGAGTACCAGAAGTCTCCTGAATATGAACCTCCGGAGTACCAGAAGTCTCCTGAATATGAACCTCCGGAGTACCAGAAGTATGCACCACATGGGGACTACTATGAGTCTCAAGACCATCCGGACTATTCTGCGGGCAGGATTCTGGAGATCATCGAGGCCGCGGACGATTCGCGTGATGCACTACAACTTCGATGCGCGGCTATACGCGTGGATGAGAAGCGTGCGATCGCGACTGCGAAGGGGTTTGTCAGAGGCGTAACCGGCGTTGCCATAGAGTTTGTTCCGTTCTGGAATTATAGATATGTCATCGATACGCACCGTAAGTATAAGACGAAGACGATACATATAGCAGCAGAAGGGTCGGGCGCGATCAATGCCCTTAACAGAGAGAAACACGAGCACTTGCAGAATGTGTGCGATTCCATATCAGTTCCCTGTCAGAATTACGAGATAAAAAGTCCTACCGTGGCGAAAATCGAAGCCAGAGAGGGGATGCTGAATGATGCGATCGAGAGCAATACGAAAAACATGGCATCTACCAGTACATCAGGTGGCGCCGTCATCACTGAGCACAGGACAGTGAGGCCCCTGGCGAAGGACATCGATCTCGAGATGGAACTTGTGTACTTGCCAGTCTGGGAGGTTAAAGGTATGAATGGTAGCGTCATGATCGACGCTCGCGATGGAACCGCCATAACCACGCCGGTCGACGACGATGTCGAGTTTTTGTGAAATAGACTATTCAGGTATGCTAATTGGTCGCCTGATTGCGATCTTGTGCTTTCTGTCAAGACATGATAACCGCCGATTAAGGGGGGGCAGTTACCCGCCACTCCTCATCTCAGAACGGTACGTGAGACTTTCACCTCATACACGCTTGCGCATCTCATAATCCTTTTTAGTATCGGGCAGCATTTCCGTAAGGTAAGCCCCAATAAATAACTTACCCAAATGCAGGCTCGATGATAACATCCCACTATATGTGTGTTGTTAAGCATCCATGAGATCCACCTGTACGCTTAGACCAAAAGGTGAGGAATCGGACTATACTGGCTGGATTGACGTTATAGGGAATGGACATAAGGTTCCCGGCTTACAGATGGCTTCTAAGGTTTTTATAATTATCTGTGATGTAGAACCCGGGTTCGCCCTATATGCTCCCGGGAAAACCGGGTAGTGACCCCGTAAGGGCAAACGATGGCATAGGGCGTAGAAGATTCAGTAAAAAGCAAATATCGATCTGTAATGGATCGGATAGAGGTTCAAAATTTGCATTAGCCAGAAATGGTGCTGACTTACCAAATTGGTGTTTCATTGTATGCAAGGAGGCAAACCTGAGAATGTAAGTAGTTCAATTACGCCATTAAAAAGCGAGAGACTTACATACATTCAACTTAAACCACAGTGGACCGGTATTAACTGGGCAAATGGTACGTGTTTAGTATTACTTTGTCAGATTAACCACGCATTCAGGCGCTTGATGTTGGTTTTGTTTTCCAAACGGTTTGGGGTCATGTCATCGCCCGTTATTGATTTGTCTGTAATGTGACAAAGTAGGATTAGCCAACCATGAGATTACAGCTAAACACATACGGCAAATGTTGAAGAACATGTTAACAGGCTGCAAACCAGAATCACAAAAGCAGTTAATGAACGAAACTGGCATCTGGTTCGACAAAACAAGCAACCACTGAGTGCTCCAACCATGTCCGTTAGGACGATGCAAACGCTGCAGCCTGTTACCAGACTGCGTGCGGGGTTCTGTTCTGAGGTGGTGACTAACCTTTACTCAGGCTGGATTTTCACCAGCCGGCGAGTATGAACTTATCTCAGCACGCCTGTCCTCTCTGTGGTTTTACATCTTATGGTCGGGTAAACAAGAAATGCAAATATAAAATGTAGATACTTAATACTCATATCCTTGTTTTTGCGCTCTTTCGTGCATTACATACCCCAAACAACAGAAGCTGACGCTTGGTACAAGAAAAAAAGAAAAAAGGAAAGGCGACTATGTCGCCTATACGCCTGCTGGTATAACCAGACTGCGCTCGCCTGCTGGCCGGAAGGTTCGCATCGCACCCTTTGCGTACTCCTTCCTGATGTCAGCGAAGTCGAATACCAGTGATGGGTCAGCGAAGCAGACCTTGATCAGTGGGTTGCAGCAGTATGCATCATGTGCACCTGCGT
>JAYELB010000184.1:0-3259 GCA_034717055.1 Methanobacteriota archaeon | reverse complement strand
AACGGCTCTGGGTCTGCCAACGGATAACGCCATGGACCTTAGTGATGCTCAGAGCGTTCTTACGACGATCCTCTACGGACCCAAGTTTGAGTTTGGGAAGGTAGAAGAGACTGGAGATGGGGCAGTAGGTACAGTGACCGGATGTACCGTGTTGAGTCAGGCATTGGAGATGGGACTGGACTCAAAAGTAGTTTGTCTCGAAGCGTGTCAGACCCTCTGTAAATCGACTATCGAGAACCTCAATCCGAAGCACACCATGAGGTTCACCAGAAATATGTGTGCTGGCGACCCGTACTGCGAGATGGTCATCGCGCTTAAGGGATAGCTGGAGGTATAAAGATGCCAGAGGTAAAACTAGACCCCGATGGAGCTGCGTTGCTGCTAATAGATATGCAGAACGATATTCTTCATAAGAAAGGGAAGCTTGCCGCATCGGGAGTTGGAGTCTGGAAGTTTGCGAAGGAAGCAGGAACTATTCCAAATACCAGAAAGATGATCAAGATCGCAAGGAAGAATGGCCTACCTGTAATCTATGTGAAGATCGTTTTCAGACCGGACTATGCAGATATGGGATTGGTTCAATTTTCGCCCTGCACATTTTGTAAGATGATAAAGGAAGGCGAGGTCTTTAAGGAGGGTACATGGGGCGCTGAGTATGTCGATGAGCTAAAACCAGAGGCAGGTGATTATGTCGTTGTCACAAGAAGGATGAACGCGTTTTATAATACAGACCTGGAAACGTTGTTGAGGGGTCTATGGAGATCGACGCTGCTAATTTGTGGCGCTATTACAAATTTCTGTGTAGAGGCAACGGTTAGAGGTGCAGTGGATAGGGATTTCGATGCCATCGTGCTGGAGGATTGTACAGCGAGCGAAAGCAAAGAGATGCAAGAATTTCCGATGAAGGCGATCTTCCCGATGTTAGGAATTGTGACAACAACAGAAGAGTTGGTCATAGAATAGGATACGGAAAGGATGATGGGGTTTGGTGAGCCATCACGAACGCCCTCGAATTCGATTCGCGAGGTGGCGCGGATGAGGTTCTGACAGAAACAACATGCCGGAGGTTGTAATCGATGATGCAATGGTCACTTCTCGCGTTGGGAATCGCCATAGACGTCTGCGGCACAACCTGTATGAAGTCGTCCATTGGTCCCCCATCAGGCTAGTCTCTCACCAGTTCTCCGACCCGTGCTGCCCGCCCAAGAAGGCGGTGCGAGGCGATCTAACAGGCTTGTGGTATCGTTGTTGCGGTGCGGCGGTGAGATGCGTGGCATGAAATCGCTATGTGTAGGCACTGGACTTAAGTTCGAGGTTTGGTGACTTTTGTCGATGTGCTAGCAATTTCCGGATGGGCCCGTCATGGGGGGAAGTCTTATATAGAAATCGTAAGACAATCATCAACATACGAGTAATCAAATCGGTTAAGATGATTGAAGGGTAATAGATGCCAAAATATAAGAAAGATTATCTAACAAATGTAATTTGCAGGATTGACTTCATAGATAGACTAAACTTTTCCACCGATCAAATAAATCGTTTAAAAGATGATATAAGTGAAGACTTCCCGGATATGAAGGATATGGATGTATCTTTTATAGAAGTTATGATGGGCCCAGAGGAAGATCGCACTATACGCAAAAAAGGAAAAGTCTATGAATTTGCGCATGAAGGTAAGCTTGTTCGCATTGAACCGGAATGTCTTGTATTTGAATTCACGCAGTACACTGGGTTTGACCAATTTAAAAAACTCGTTAAAAAAGTGCTCAACAGTTTGGATCTGTCAAATAATAGTGTGAAAAGTAAAAGGATAGGATTGAGGTATATAAACCAGATACACCTTGACAAGGGCGATCCTTTTGATTGGAAAGGGTTAATTGTAGATTCGTTGGTACCAAACACGGCCTACACAGAAGATAAGAATGTTCTGTCGAGGTCGCTGGGTTGGGTTGACCTCACATACGACGATTTCTATGTAAGATTTCATTACGGCATGTTTAATAGCGAGCATCCAAATCCAATAGCAAGAAAAGAATTTGTATTAGATTTTGATTGCTATACCAAAGATGAACAGGATCTTTCCGATGTTCCAACGTTGTTAAATCGTTTCCATGAAAAAATTAAAGAGATGTTTGAATGCAGTATTCTGGGCGATCTCAGACAAATTATGGGGGTAGAATGAAATGTTTGAGAAGAAAACAGGTTATATTCAATATTTCGAGGAATCGAAGACTGTATTGTCACCCATTATGGAAAGTAGAAGACCTGAAAAAGGATATGATCCAAACACTATCTCTCTAGATTATAGGGAATACGAGAAGAAATATAAGAAATATGGAATCGAGAGAAAAGTTGTTGGGCACATTTCAGAGGACGGTTGAGTCCTCTTATTGCAGGTACTCAAAGACGCGAGTGTGCCAAGGCGATATATTACGGGAGTCGCCCATTATAGAATTGGAATTTACTGATAGTAGTTGTAAAGAATATAATATTATTAAAAATACATTACCATATATCGTCGTGATGACACAAGATTGTGACTTGGAACAAGATTACAAGAACAGAAGTGAGGAGGTTCGTGAGAAGCATGACAAATACATGCAATCCATTCTGGTATGTCCAGCATATCCTGCAGAAAAATTTCGGGTCGGAGAACATCTTGAACGTATAAATTATGTGATGGAGAATTGGGGTGGAAAGCAGTTTAAAAAAATAAAAGACCAGAAATATGAACGTTTTCATTTTCTTGGAGCGGATTCGAAGATGCAAGTTCCGGAATTGGTAATCGACTTTAAGCATTACTATACGATACCAAGAAACGCTATTTATATAATTTTGGATGAGCATTACTTGGTAACGATCCGAGAGTTGTTTAGAGAAAGTCTATCTCAGCGTTTTTCATACTTTTTAAGTAGAATCGGACTACCTGACCTCAAGGAGAAGTGAAAAGTGCCAAAACAACCTTTGTGCCTCAGCTTCGAATATCCGGAAACACACACGTGAACCAGAACACCAGCCCGAATCACCACCCCCTCAGAAATCGTTAAAACCCCACCAAGCCATATTACTAAACTTAAGGATATTAGAATTAAAGATATGTACAACTAAACCGCGTATTTTTTAGTCATAAGCCGCCCCAGCTGCCATATAATTTTTTTATATTCGATAAAAAAGATGTGTGAATATGTATTTTAAATACCATAACATACTTATTCAATATTTTGAGGCATGGCTCACGCTATAAGCTCCCCATCAAACG
>JAYELB010000183.1:0-3260 GCA_034717055.1 Methanobacteriota archaeon | reverse complement strand
GCGGCACGAATTTTGCCCGATCATTCAGGGCGCATCAGAAATCTCCCGAAGGGAAATCCGGGTGGAGTGCCAAAGACACAGAGCCAGATACGCCCTATTATACACCAGCCACTTGTGGGCTTGCAGGACGAAAGGCGATTTTTTCATCGACGATCGCTCTCAATAGTTCCTTTCCTGCCGGTCGTGGAATCTTTCGCCCCTCCTTCTCAGCAGTTTCCAGCCAGAGCTCCATTGCAGTCATAGCTTCCTTTAACGCCGCCCCCTCATCCTCTCCGAATGCTGAGCAACCTGCCAGCTCCGGAACCAATGCAATATAGCCTTCATCATCCTCGCTATAGAATATCTCGATTGCGTACTTATACATCTTCTTTCTCCAGTAATTTATATCTATCAACAACTTTCAAGAATTGTTTAACCTGATATGGCTTTGCCTTCCCTTTAACATTCTGAAAATTTAACATTTCTCGCACACCCTTTTTGACGTATATCCTGTGACTTCCTTTACCACCCTTATGTCTAAAACCAAACACCTCTGCGGCTCTACAGATCACCGCAAACCTGACATTTTTGGAATTTTTCTTAAGTCCTTCATATATTTCCTTCTTAGTCATCTACACGCTTATACATCATTACGACTTAAACCATTAGCCTTTTGCCATAGACTGTATAACGGTTTGCGTGTTGCGAAGTGCCAAAGGTATTTGGGCGGAGCGGAGCCGCAAACATGCTGTTAGCCGAAGTAGGGCTACAGATCCAACTTCAAACAATACGATCCGTTCTTCTCTGTCCAATTGAAAAAACATCCTTATTTAGATGAATCGGGTTATTTCGACTCTTGTATTTCCATCCCCGCGCAGCCGATCGACCCACTCAGGAACACTCGCATCCCCCGCCGGCATGTATGGCTTTATGTCCAGCACCGGCGTCCCGTCGACCGCATCAAGCCCCCTCACGACAAGCCGGTTCTCATCCCTCTCGACGATCTCAACAACTGTTATCCCGATCGGGTTTGGTCGGCGTGGCGTGCAGAGCGCAAATATCCCGATGTATGGCATATCAGCCCGCCCCATCGGATGCGTCTTCATCCGCACAACACCGGCCACCCGGTGCAGGAAGAAGACGATCACAGCATGAGAGAACTCGTCAAGCCCATCGAGCGCATCCGCGTACTGCGGCTCCAAAACGACCTCTGCCATCACGTCACCCCATCTGTCGCCGGGAAGGAAGTCTTTCACCGGTGACCTCACAACCCCGACCTTCTTCACTGAAAATCTCAGGGACGCATCCGCAATCATCCGGTCGTGATCGAAAGCCAGTTTCGGGATCTGATCCGGGGCAAACAGCACCGCATCAGCTGCATCGGTTCCGGCAGCGAGCGTCCCCGATCCTGCCGCAAGATAACATGCCGAGACTGTGTGCCCGCGCGGGTCTCTTCCGGGATTGGAATATATGCCAACCAGTTCCTTAATCTCGATATCAAGCCCGGTCTCTTCCTTTGCCTCCCTCTTTGCAGCCACCTCAACAGTCTCCCCAACCTCAACAAATCCGCCGGGAAGCGCGTAGTTCCCCTTGAACGGGTCGTTCTTCCGCCTGATCAGCACGATCCTCTGCTGGTACTCAATTATGATGTCCACGGTGAGAGCTGGTGTTTTTATCATTTTAATCCATCCAAAATGTCCCTAATACGTCGAGAGGTACAGTACCAGAAGCGAGAGGAGCGCCATCACAAGGAGGATCACCACCACCTTCTCTTCCTTCGCAATCATCTATCCGCCATCCTCCGGTTGCAGCACAATGAGCCGCCCGAGCTCCTCTGCTTTGTATGCGTGTCCCCCGGCAGCGAGCAACCTGATCAGCATCTCCTTTATGACGTTTATCGAATCGGGATCGCGGTAGCCATGATCGATCACGATCCTGCCATCGCTGGCGCTGATGTCGATATGCTCAACGATATGCATCGTCTCGTACAGGTACTTCAGGCGTTTCAGGAAATTCTGATACGCATCTCCGGCGGCATCTTTCATGCCCTGCTCCATGACGATCGTATCCAGCGGTATCCGGTTGGCAAGCAGATCCTCAAACTCATGCCTGTGTATCGTGACCATGTTGTAGTCCGAGTCTATATGCAGATCGACCATAGTCTGCCAGAAGTCCGGTTTTGCCTCCATCTCGCACGATGCCCTGCGCAACTTCCCGAAATGGTGCGATAGGTCATTGTATGCCGCATCCGCACTGTCCCTCCGCTGCATATCCATGCGTATCGACCTCGCCCTCCTGCTGACCCTGCTGACCCCGAGATGCTTCTGCTTTGCGAGAAACAACCCGACCATTCCGGATAAAACCTCATTTAAAAATACGCTTCTTCCGGTAATCACGACAATGGAAGTTTTCGGTGCGATATCGGCATCATATTCAATAATTATGGCGGTCTGCCAGCCATATTCCTTCCATTTACGGTTGAGATGGTCGACCAGCTCGGATACCCTGCCTATGATGAGCGGATCGATGACGTCATCCAGCATCGTAGGATCGACCAGAATGTCTTTCGTGCATTTCAAGAACCATTCGAACATCGGATAGTCGATCATTGCGCAGAAACCATCTTCGATGAGCAGTTCGCGCGGTGAATGGTACTGGTCATCCAGATTCGCACGACGCGCCTCATCAAGCGACCCGTGGTGCTGGATCATAAGATCGGCAAACTCGATGATATCCCGCACCGCCGCGCTGAGGTTGCCCCCATGCTGCTCGATCAGCGGTTCGATCTGTTTCAGATGATCCGATTCAATGGAGATGTTTTTTCTTACTATCATGCGTGACCACTGTCTGCGGAGTATTATCAGACATACTATGTTTTAATAATCCATATAGATATATCTTTCGAGGGGTCTGTCAAATCACGTCTGTTCGAGCCATGGTGGGAGAATCGGATGCGCCAGAATATTGTAACCCGAATACCGCAAGAATCTTCTGTACTCGGGTGCCTATCTTGCATCCACCGGACGTGCCACACTCATCCTCCGCAACTTTCTCCCGACCGAGAAGAAGATGAAGACGTGCAGCCCGATGAGCAATAGATGATGGATGCCAATCGGGAGCGGGGACTGCCACAACCCGATCATGGATGTGACAGTGAGCACCACCAGCAGGAATAGGGTAGCCGATGCGGTAAAGAACACCATCGAGATCGGACGCGCCCTTCTTCGCACAAATTTCCGGATCGGATCGATGATCCGGCGCACACCGGAAAGCCGGCTTAT
>JAYELB010000182.1:0-3262 GCA_034717055.1 Methanobacteriota archaeon | reverse complement strand
CAGCCCGTTACCGGAACCGGGTGCGGGGTTCAGTTCTGAGGTGGCGGCTAGCCTTTCCTCAGGCTGGATTTTCACCAGCTGGCGAGTATGAATTTATCTCGGCGCTCCTGTGATGCAACTTCTTGTCGGCTTGGCAAATTGTACGAATGTCATGGATGTGGAGCGTTATCGGATGACTTTGCTAGCACTTACTCAAAATTGTGTGAATGTTAGAATATAAAACCACGAGATTACACAAGATTAACACAGAAATCTTGTGAAAATCCGTGTAATCTTGTGGTTCCTACCACGAGTTACTCGGGGCATGTACTTTTGCTACTTTATTTTTCGGTGAGCCCTATTTTTTGGTGGCTACATGTTTATGCACACAGACGACAACACAAAAACAGAGCATGTATCCACTCTACAAACGCCCGTGGTTCAGCGTCTATCTGGACGCAGACGGCAGCATGACCATGAGCGGCATCCTTGCACCCGTGGTAAAGCCTTTCACATCCGACCTTCTTGACGTCTTCGAGAGCGCAAAGCCGGTCGGCGCAGATGGGGATAAACTGATCTTCTCGACATGGATGCCGCCGATACCGGGGGGCGCGTTTGATCGGCTTGTGAAAAGCCAGTTTAATGCCAGAATCGGAAAAAATATACCGGATCAGGTCACGATATCGATCACAGAGGAGTGCCCGAACAGGTGCATCCACTGCGCACTTCCTGATACCGAAAACAAGGCATCACTGCCGCCGGAGGTGGTGAAGGATGTGATCGATCAGGTGACCGACATGGGTGCCACATTGATCATATTCGACGGCGGTGAGCCCATGATGTACCCGGAACTTGCAGAGGTGGTCAGACATGTCGATCCTGATAAGGCGATTGCGACAGTGTTTACGTCCGGAACAGGGCTTACAATGGAGCTGGCAGAATCGCTAAAGGATGCCGGGATCTTTGCTGTAAATGTGAGCATCGACAGCCCGTACCAAGAGGAACATGACCGGATGAGGGGGCGGAGCGGAGTATTCGATGATGCGATCGCTGCAATCAAAAACTCACTTGCGGCAGGCATGTTTGTCGATATCTATGTCGTGTTATCTCCGATGAACATCAATGACCTGAAGGAATTTTATTCGCTTGCTGTAGAAACCGGTGTCCACGAACTCTCGTTTTATGAGATCGTGCCGACTGGCCGGTGGATCGATCACGAAACCGATGTTCTGAGTGGTGCGGATCGTGAAACCCTTGACTCGTTTGTTAAGTGGGCAGCAAACGATGGCAGGGTGCGGGTATTCTCGATACCTCATGCGATGGAGAAGATTGGATGCTTTGCAGGGAAAAGATGGCTTCACGTAACCCCACAAGGGGATGTGCTGCCCTGTGCCTGTATCCCGATTCCTTACGGGAATATTCGGGAGGAAAGAATCGAAACGATCTGGAAACGGATCAGGAAGGACTCCGCATACAACGCGGGATCATGCCTGATGCGAAACCCTGAGTTCAGGAGGCGGCTATGACTACAAAGAACATGATCCCACTCTCGACTGTGGATTGGTACGGACGCGCCGCAACCGTCGTCTTCTTGATGGGCTGCCCGTTCAGATGCCCGTACTGCCAGAACCACACGCTCCTTGAGATGGGGCAACTCAGCTCCGAACCGGCAGACATCGAAGAAATCGAGTCAGAGATTAAGAAAAACTCTTTATTCATAAGCGCTGTCGTCTTTACCGGAGGTGAGGCGTTCCACCAGTTAGGTGCACTCTTGCATCTCGCAGAATTTACTCACAAGCAAGGTCTGCTCGTAGGTGTTGAGACAAACGGGTACTACACCGACCGGATCAAACAGATGATCGATACGCATCTCGTCGATCTGATCTGTATGGATGTGAAGGCACAGCTTACGCGTGATGCGTATCTCAGAATCTGCGGCATCGATGCTGCAAGCCATGTCTCGGATTCGCTTGGACTGTGTGGACTATGCAGGGAGAACAATATTGATTTTGAGGCAAGAACGACAGTATTTCCTGATTTTATCGGATCTCCATCTGAGATACGCTCGATTGCCGAATCCATACGGGAAATTGCAGGAGATGTGCGATATATCATCCAGCAAGGCATCCCGGAACACGCATGGAAGGATGTGCCTGAGAGGGCATACACCCGGGACGAACTGATCTCGCTTGCAAAAATCGCAAGACAATTTTTATCGGACGTCAGGATCCGGACGAAGGAATCCGGCGAGGAATGTGTATGATGGCCGTTGAAAGCATAATCAACGTTATAACATACTTCAGTTTCTATCTGTACTACGTCCATCGCACATCGCTCATCATCTTGTTCCTGCTGCTGCTGGGTTTCTATATTTTATACCGGATCTGCGCAAAGGATCTCAGATCGATCCCATGCGCGGTTAGCGCGATTCCTGAAAGACTACTTGCATGGGATCGGAATAGCAATATCGGTGCAAGGATGCGCGGGTATAGGAACCTTTCTGTGCGACCGCGAATCTACAAGCTGCTTGTACCACTCATTGTCGCACTGGCGATCGCATATATCCTGCTTGCACACCTGGTCTTTCCGGCGGTTGTAACGTCCGGAAGTATGGAACCGACACTCGAAAAATACGACATCGTTCTTGCGCAGAGGCTGCATATGACCCCTGAAGTGGGGGATATCATCGTCTTCGATGTTGAGGAATCCCCCATTCCTGTGGTTCACAGGATTGTTTCGGTATCTGGTAGTGGGATCCGGACAAAAGGCGATGCAAGTAAAAGCGATTTTCCAGACGGATGGGTGCTCCAGATGGAGCAGATACGTGGTGAACTGGTCCTATACAAAGGAGAGCCGATCATGACCAAAAACATCGGTAGATACATCCTCTTCGACCCCGCCGAAGAGGTTGTCATCAGAAGCAAATACGGCTCTGAATTCTACCATACATCCCGGATCCTCAAATATATAAAGAGTATGGGGCTTACGATCGCAATAATATGCGTCTGCTTATATATTTACTTCGTGGCAACTGAGGGGCACTAAGTGGTCGTAATTAAATTAAGGTGCCATGTTTATATAGTTGCACGCCCCATTGTTATATACAATGCAGGCAGAAGAAATACGAAATATATACGAAACGACACGCCAATTTTTCTGATTCTGACGGATTCTGTGGTTTTCAAAAGATATTGAAGGAAAGCGGCATCATACACGGTTCTGAAGAGGTGTAGCTCATGAGGACTGGCCGCGAAACCCCGCGATTTTCACATATACGGGGTCT
>JAYELB010000181.1:0-3274 GCA_034717055.1 Methanobacteriota archaeon | reverse complement strand
AGCCAATCTTGACGCCATGGGAAATTATGCATCGTCCGCACGCGTTTTCAATTTCCATTCTAATTTTCTTTGTTACCACGAAAACAGTATCGGTAGACGTCCGAGGAAACTACTTCGGATTTTAGAGATACTAGACTTGTTGCGAAACACCCCCCTCCACAAGAATCATGCGCTCCACCTTCCCGTACCGCACCCTCAATTCAGCGGAACAACAGAAGGATAATTCCACAACCCACAGGATATCAACATAACTTTATCATCAAACCCATCTTTTCTGTTGCGAAACTTATCAGAAACTATCCCGAATCGCTTAACGCCACCGATAGCGTGCTCCACGAGGACTCTGAAACCACTGACAATCCGATTCCATGCTTTCTCATCAGCGGTTAATTCTTTCCCTTTCGGCTTTTTCTTCGGCATTATGACTAGTGTATCGGGATAATCCTTTTCAAATCCGGTAAATCCCAAATCCATCCACAAGGCTATACCTCTTGGAAATACTACAGACGGTGGCGGAAATTCCTCCTTAAACATCCCATAATCGTGCATTTTTCCATTCATGGTTGGGCTTACATAACCAATTCGTTTCTTCTTGTCGGAGATGATTATATTCTTCCGAGTATGCATCTTCTTCTTGCCGGAGTAGTTTTCTTTCTGTTTCTCGTCGTCTTTTGGTCTCTGGATCGGTCTCTCAGTGCCATCGATTAATAGATCCTTAACATCGGGAAATGCCTCTAACAACTCTTCCAAAGTGCTGATTTTCCTCTCTGGCAACACCATCTCTCTACCGAGCGCTTTCTCCAGTATCGACTCCAATTTATGAGTATTACGGTTCGCATTCGATCTGTCGAGATCAAATAAGAATCCTAAGATATCAAAAGTGGGGTAACACTTGAAATAAAAGAGTATGAAAAATAATTTCGTCGCAAGAGCTTCCTAAGTTTCCTATTCGTCCACCGCCGGGCTTCCGTTCTCTATTCCCTATTTCAACTCCTGTTTCATACCGAACCCACGTTTCATTTTGGAATTCTTCCCTAAAACTCTCTATCAGTTTGTTAAATTCAGATGCGGAGAGTCCAGTGATGGCTTTTATCAGCCTATCGTCACCTAACGCTCGATCAATGTTCAACATACTTTATGAGATATATCTCATCTAATTTAAAGCTTTTTGATGGAGATGCACGCTAATTAGCAACAAGTCTATTAAAACTAATAAAAGGACGGCATTCATCCCCGCTACAAGTAGCGGGGTCTTCTGCCGCGTACCTATAAAACACATCGCTGAGCAAAATAAGCGATTGTTGCCTGAGACCTCCGGGGGGTGGGGTGAAGTTGTGATCAAATCTATATAGTATCTGGTGTCCCATATAGGTAAATCACCCCTAAATACATTATTTGTGCAAATTTTATATAGCATATCTTCCCACGCGTGTACCGTGGTGGTCGATATGCCTCATATGCTGCGAACTCCCGATCAGGCGATCGACCACTATAATAGGGAGCATAACAACTATGAACAAAACACGTATAACGATATACTTAACCGCCGTTCCGACGCTGCCGATATCTGTGTCGCAGGTATTGGCAGATGACGATTCTGCAAAAGACATAATTCGCCGTATTATTGATGGAAGTGGTTTTTCACAGGTGAATTCCGCATGTGTTTATAAAGCGGAACATGACGATGACCTATGCCACCTTTTAGATGTGAATTGAGGAATCGATGATGAAAAATAGAATCATATCGATTGGCTTTTTAGCCGTTTTATTGATGACGGCTGCGACTTTGCCCGCCGCATCCACTTTCAAAGGAGAGCATCACTTTATTGAGCTTGCGGATGACTGGCGGGCACTGGGATTTGACCTTGATTGTCTGGAGCCTGAGTTCGTTGCTACCACACCCGCTGGCGAGGGTGCGCTCATCACCATTCAGGAAGGAAGCGCGGTTGCCGTGGTCAATCACAGCAAGCTGGTAAAAATAATTAAGCTCCCTGCCGGTGCGGAACCGGATGGTATCGCGATTTCGCCTGATGGGAACGTAGCAGTGACCGCGAATGAAGATGGGCAGAGCATCTCGCTCATCAACCTGGGTAGTGGGCTTTCCAGTGCAGAGTTGACGGGTACAATTGACGTGCTCCGATTCCTGCCGATGGATGACCCAAATTTCAAACATGACGAGGGCGAAGTAGATCCTGAGGGTGTGGCGATATTTAATAAAGTGGGGCGCAGTTATGCCGTGCTTGCTCTGGAGAAATCAGCCTCGCTACTGGTACTTGATGTTACGGACCCTGGTAATGTAACCAATGTGAGCCTGCTGCCAGTGGGTATCACGGGCGATCTGCAAAATCCGGATGACCGGGAGGCTGAGCCGGAAGGGGTTGTCATAAGTCCGGGGGGCGATCTGATCGCGGTTGGTAATGAAGAGGAGGGCACAGTGAGCCTGATACCAATATTAAACGGCAGCGCCCCGTCCTTTGGCGGGCGGGTGAATTTTGACCCCCGCGGCAGGGGGGCTGAGATCGTTGCCTTCACTCCGGATCAGAAGAACCTGTTGGTGACCAACTCAAAGGAGGATACACTCATTATCCTGAACATCAGTGACCTTGCTGACATCAGCGAAGAGCGGGTTCTCGACCTCTCCGTTTATGGCGAGCCTACATCGGTGGCAGTCTCTCCAAATGGCAATTACGTTCTGGTCAGTATAGCTGATGGGGTGAAGCCGACGGTTAATCCTGGAATGGTACTCGCATTCTGCCTCACATCCTACGACCTGCTTTTCGAATTCATGGTTGGGCAGGTGCCAGATAGTATCGGCATCACGCCTGATGGCAATTATGCTTTCATAGCCAATGAGGCTGAGAATGAAGGGGGCATTCCCGGGGACGATGGGATTGTGGGCAGCATATCAGTAATCAACCTGACCGGCATGGATAATCCCCTGGAACCTGATATGGCTGCAACTGAACTCTCGGCAAACGTTGTTCCTGCGATCTCGATCACCGTCGGGACCTCATCGCTTGACTTCGGAACGATCGGGGTGGGACTCGGTTCGGCTACATCACAGATCAGGATCGTGAACGCTGGTACCCACGATGTTGTTGTGACAGCAGGGATCGGGACAGATGAGAGCAGCTTCTACACCGAAGCGATCAGACTGAATGGTGCTTTCGTGGATGGTTTTTCTGTTGGGATGCCCGCTGATGTAACCGACTTCGAACACGCAGAGGATGTCGCGGCATCGCTTGAGGTTCCCATGTGGGCTGGTGGCGAGTAC
>JAYELB010000180.1:0-13422 GCA_034717055.1 Methanobacteriota archaeon | reverse complement strand
AGATCTTACAAGAGGTGATCACTTATCTATATTTGTGAAACACGCCGTATTCAGCACGTCACTTATCGATTGTCTATTGAGGACGGGGTGACAAAAAAGGAACAAAAATGGCAAGGTTTTGGGATGTAGAACTCACCCAGATATGGGGAGTTTTCATCACCCCAGGGTGCGCCTATCTTAAAAATTCGCAAACCCGCTGACCCTGTACCAGCACGCCCGGACATGTCCAAAACCATTATGTGAAATTGCAAGCATCATAGTAGTATCAAGGATTGCCGGATTGATAAAATCAATCTCCAAAAGGATTTAAGAAAAACAGGTGCATCTGATGGATTTTACGAAACATCTCGCAGATAAGATAATCGTGCTTGGCATAACCGGCAGCATCGCTGCTATGCGAACCATCGAACTGGCGCATGAACTGATCCGCCGCGGGGCCACGGTGCAGGCAGTGATGACCGAACCTGCGGAGCGCATCATCCACCCTGACGCGATTGAATGCGCAACAGGGCGCGCTGCGATCACCGGGTGGACTGGCAGGGTTTCGTGGGTCGAGTACTGTGGTGGTGGCGATAGAGAAGGCGATGGTGCGGATGATGGCGATTGCAGCGGAGGGGATGCCCGATCTGCTGACCTGCTGCTGATTGCGCCGTGTACTGCAAGCACGATCGGAAAGATTGCGCACGGCATCCCTGACACGCTCGTCTCAATATTTGCAACAACAGCACTCGGCTCAGGGGTTCCTGTCATCGTAGCGCCTGCCATGCACGAGAGCATGTACAATCCGATCGTACGCGGGAACATCGAGATCTTGCAGGACCATGGAGTCACGATTGTGGGTCCCGTTATCGAGGAAGGGAAAGCAAAGATCGCACCCAACGATGATATTGTGCGGTGGGCAGAGCGGGCACTTGGCGGATACGTGCTTTCCGGCACGAGGGTGCTGATCACAGGCGGCGCGACCGCAGAGCCGATCGATCCGGTGCGCATCATCACGAGCAGGGCGTCGGGCAGGATGGGGGCTGCACTTGCTTCTGAGGCGTTCCGGCGCGGGGCTGATGTGACGCTTGTGCACAGCGGGCGGATCGGTTTTGCTGGTATCACGGAGGTGTATGTGGAGACCGCAGAAGAGATGATATATGCCGTGCTGGATGAACTCGGGGGTGGAGGTGGAGGCGATATTAAAGCTAGGTATGATCTGCTGATCAGTGCTGCCGCGATCTCGGATTATACGCTTGATCCTGCCAATGATAAGATCAGGTCGGGCAGCCAACTGACGCTTGACCTGCACCCGACACGGAAGTTGCTTGAGGCGGTGCGGGATGTGTATCCGGATCTGGCGGTTGTCGGGTTCAAACTGGAGACTGCTTCAGGTGACGTGCTGATCGAGCGTGCGAAGGCGGCGATGGATCGCTATGGACTTCTTATGGTCGTTGCGAATACTGCTGTGAGTATGGGCGGTGATGCGGGGGAGGTTTGGATCATCGGCAAAAAGAACGAGATTTCCCAGGTCAGTGGCACGAAAGACGCGATCGCGGGCGCGATCTTTGATTCTGTCGAGCGGGTGGTGGGCGTAGTAGATAAATGAGCACGGGTGCGAAAGACCAACCTGGTGCCACACACCCATTAACTCACAATAGTTTCGTAGATTGTGAATCACCTTGCACTTCTGCAGTGGGATGGTTTCGAGTAGTATAATGCTATTTCCTTGATCCGAACACTACGGAAAGTGACCGCTCCGATGATCGATATGTATATATGCTATACAATCAACGTATCATCAATCCTTGTAATATTGTGAGGAAAATAAAATCAGAGATAGAAACATGGACATTGGAGAAATATTCAGTGATTCGTTTGAATACCCTTTGAAAAGCCTGAAACGGGTTGTTGTGCTGGGCATATTAGCTATATTTTCGATCCTGATCATACCGACCTTAATAATGTTTGGGTATGCAGTAAGAGTAATGAGAAAATCGATAGAGGGGGGGACTGAACCGCCAGCATTTGATGATTTGGGCGCAATGATTGTGGATGGTTTGAAATATCTGGTTGCGACGAATAGGATATTTCTTGATACCGATGATACTGATAATGATGGGTATACTGTCAGTCATCACTTCGGGAACTTCTTGTGATATGATAGGCGGCTGTGCATCCGATACTGCCTTTTTAACCGGGTCCGGGTTATTCTTACTCGGTTGTCTCCTGGTGATAGTCATATCGGTTATTGAGGCCATTGGAGTTGCAAATATGGCGCATACAGGCAAACTTGGAGCGGCATTCAGATTCGGTGAGATTCTACGAATAATCGGATCGATCGGTTAGGGTAGATACATCATCTGGTATATCCTTCTTACCATTATATTGCTATTGTTCACAGCGGTCGGGCTACTCACAGGAATTATTCCGATTGTAGGGCTCCTTGTGTATGTTCTGTTGCTGGCCTATGCAACCATATTCCAATACAGGGCAACTGGTCTGATGTACAGAGAAGGACTTTAAGAAAAGAGGTCATTCCACGATTCGGATTCATCGGGATACACCACCCCGTCTTCAGTGATAACAGCAGTAACGTTCTCCACAGGTGTTGCATTGAACGCGGGATTACACACCGTTACATCTGCTGGCGCAAACATCAGATCATTGATGCGCCGCAGTTCATCAGGATCCGCTCTTCGATCATGACGTCCCACTCAAGTCCGGTAGGATCGAACGTGGAGATCGGTGCTGCGACATAAAACGGACTCATAACATATCTGCCAGATGGTGGAAAAGGTTCTTCTGAAGATCCGGACGAGGGAAAATTTCACGTCCGGTGCTGTGTGGGGGATCATAATAACCTTGGAGTCAAGAATACGGAAGGAGGTGTAGTTATCAAGCTATACTCGACATTGCACGAAAGCAATTCGTGCGATTTTCCCAAACGTGTGCATTTATGTTTGATACAAGCACCGGAGCCAAGTCGATAATCATATAAGTGCAAGAAGGTTTATGTGATTACACTCTTATGATTGCATTATGATTAGAGGGTCGCATCTGCGCAGAGTTTGCGTTGTGCTCTTTGTGTACGCCTCATTACTCCTCCTCATGAGCGGTGCATCGGCGCTGGAGGCAAGAGCCGGTGATGATCAGCACGTATCGCCAGATACCGAGGTCAAGCTGGATGGTTCGGGATCAACCGGCGCATTGAAATATAACTGGACCGAGGGCGGCACTCTACTTAGCGATCAGGCATTATTCATCCGCAAATTTTTGGTAGGCAAACATACAATCACGCTGAGAGTATCAGACGGCACCAACACCAGCACAGATACTGTAGTCGTGCGTGTGAACCACCCTCCGATTGCGGATGCGGGCGATGACCGGGTTATCTTGCCAGATACCTACATCAAGCTCGATGCATCCGGATCCAAGGATCTTGACGGCAGCATCGCGTCTTATAAGTGGACCGAGGACGGGGCGGAACTTAGCACCAGGAAATCATTTAACAAGATATTTGATGCCGGAAGGCATGATATCACGCTTGTGGTGACCGATGATTTTGGCGATACCGACAAAGATACTCTCGAGATCATAGTCAACTGCGCACCGATCGCAGACGCGGGACTTGACATGACTGTACCGGAAGGGACAATGATTCACTTCAACGCATCCAATTCCAGCGACTCCGACGGAAATACCCTGTATTATGAGTGGAAGGAGGATGGTGGCGGTATCCTCAATCTTGCGCAATCATTCGATATGGTTCTCCCGATTGGCACACACAGCATCACGCTGACATTGGCCGATGGATATGGGGCAACTGCTACGGATCGAGTGGCGATCGAGGTCACTGCCGTGGACCAGAAGCCTCCGATAGCGGATGCGGGGTTCGATCAGGCAGTGCTAGTTGGAACCACAGTCATGCTGGATGCATCCGGCTCCACAGATCCGGACGGCGAGATCGTGAAATATGAATGGCTCGAGGACTCTTACGTACTCAACGAATCGATGGCCTTTGAGCACATATTCCGGAAAGGAGTGCATCACATAACGCTTGTGGTGACTGATAACGATGGTGCATCAGGTATGGATGACGTCATGGTCACGGCACGGTCGAGCATGGACCTGCCAGCGGCGGACGCTGGCGCGGACCGCGAGGCACTTGAGGGGGCCGAAGTCGTACTCGACGCATCCCGCTCAAGCGGGGAGAACCTGACATACCAGTGGATTTTAAACGGTACCACCATCTCAGAGGAACGAATGTTCTACTATCTCTTCGACCCTGGCGCATACGCAGTTACGCTCGTGGTGACTGATGAGTATGGGTGCACCGATACTGATGAGGTTAGTGTCGCGATCACCGCTACCGCGGTGAGTGGGGGAACAAGTCATGTACCTGCAATGCCAGAGGTGCCCCATACCCGCGGAGTAGGGAGCTATCTTCTGGTGGCGGTTGTTCTGATTCTGACACTTGCAGGTATCGTTTTCATGCGCCGGAGATCCGCAACCACTGGCTCCACCGGAACCGCTTACGGATATAAATACAAGGAGTATACGCCCCCGCCTGATACGACCGTAAGCAAAACCGGCAAACCCGATCCCAGACCTGCTACTAAAAACTCTACCAAAACCGCTACCAAACCAAATACCAGGATTGCGCCGTCAGAATCGAAACCCGTGCCAGTGCAGCCGAAGGTCGTGATGAGGGTGAAAGTACTCGATTCAGCGTCGAGAACACCGATACCTGGTGCGGTGGTACGGGCCGGATCAGTCACGCAGACGGCAGATGCTTCCGGAGAAGCGATGCTCACACTGGATCATGGCGGGCAGCGCACAGTCCGTGTAAGCGATATCCCGAACCTGTACGAGGGTAAGACGGTATCTGTAAACGGAGATACCGCAACGATCCTGTTACCATCGGCAGTCCACCCTGATCAGGAACAAGATGCAAGATTACGTTTCGTCAGGGAGGCGTTTGAGAATCGGTACCGCGAGGTATCAGGTTATGATCGGTGCATCCCCAACTTTTACCGGAGTGTGGCACAGCGTTTGATTGAGTATGTACGCGGGATGGCGGCGATCCATTTTATAGGCGGGAAGGCGGAACCGAAAGAGGTGACTGACCAGATAATATTTGTCATCGAGTCGGTCTGCACGGAACTATCCGAGATCATGGTCTCCAAACGAAATATCGACCTGTACGCGCGAAGTAGTGCGGGCAACGGGAACGCAGTAGGATGCAGCGCAAGCCAGACCGACTATGATCTACTACCCGACCTGATAGCAAGCCCGTCCGGATTCGTATCGGCAACCAGTCCGATGGTAGAGCAGGCGCTTCTCGAGATAGATCGGGAGATCACATCGAGGACTCGGGATATGAGCGTACTTCCGATAACCGGCGTCTGGTCGATTGTAAAACGCTTGCTTGCGAATCAGTCGGGAGATGATCTCGAACGCGCGATACGAATATTGATCGCAGATACTCTACTTAGGTATGCAAAGGAGATGTATGAAAATCCTGAAATTGTGAAACGGATGAAACAGGGGATATTATGAAGTTTGGAACAATACTTATTATCGCGCTGCTTGCCGTGCTCTGCATCGCGAGTACGAACGTGGGTGCTGCCGCTGATGACCTTGGCGACCCCGATGCGCCGGGCGCACCAGGCGCTCCGAACAGCCAGCCCACCGTTACACCGACCACCACTACCACTTCACCGGCTGCTACGCCGGGTGTCATGCCAGATATGGGGGGGCCCGATGCAAGCGGTACCTGGAGTATTGATGACAGTACGGTCGTAGATGCCGCAAATGCAAACCGGATATTGCTAGATTACTCGATCGACACCATCGCTGTGGTATCGATGGGTGCGGAGAATTACTATGTAGTCAGTTATAAAAACGTCGTCTGCGGGAGGGGGATTGAGGTATTTGCAGACGATGGTACGGTTGTGACTGATGCATCGATCGTTGATGGTGTTCTCGAGGCGGCGGCATGGAGGGGTGCCGCGGATGCGGTAGCAATGATCGATCCTGAGGAGATCGGTGCCATCAAAGCTCTTGTGGGGTCGCCGCAGGTGATTGAAAAAACTCGCACCAGCCTGATCACATCATGTGACTCGCTCGATGTGCTGAGCAATGATATCGCAAGTTCGGATGTTGCGGATTATGGAGTACTTTCCACTTTTGGTGAGCGATTTCTTGAGGTGGACAGGAAGATGGTGGAGGTGGTAAATGGAACCGGTTTTTTCTTAGGCGATCTGACAGAGCATCAGAAAATGATCTCAGCTATCGCACACGAGGCGAACAGCACCAAGAAATCGATGTACGCTGACTGGAAGGATAGGGACCACGCCAAAAATCGTGTTTTCGGGACGCTTGTACTGATCGTCATAATATTAATAGCTGCAACCGCGCTGATACTCATGAAATCTAAGGATAAGGAACTATCTATTAAAAAACGTGCACAGAAACTATTCGAAAGGAAAAAAGAGAATACCGTCGATCAATTACACAGCCGCGATGCTGACGAGCGTGCTAGATCCGCACTGATGGCTGGAGCGTCCGCGGAGGTCGATGAATCGATTATCCCACATCTGATTGTGCTCCTCGACGACACTGATGATCGTGTTCGCGCCAATGCCGCGCAGTCTATCAGGCGCATCGGGCAGAAGAACAGGAACCTTGTGCAGTTCGCAAAAGAGCCGCTCAAACGCCATCTCGACGATCCGAGCGACAAGGTGCGTGATGCCATGACGCAGGCGTACCAGGTGGTCTGGGGCGAGACTGTAGATGTAGTGGAAGTGGCAGAGACTGTGGCAACGGTAGAGGCGACAGAATCAGAAAAAGATACCGAGGATGCTGAATCTGCTGCTGTAATGACAGAGGCTCCGGAAGAAGCGATTTCGAAAGCCACGCTTACCGATGTGCAGCAACGGCACCTCCACGAACTGAAACATCTGGTGAACCAATCGATAAGCAACCTCCCGATAGGATGTGATCTCTGCATCCCACATTACCTCCTGAGCATCTGCACCACAGTTGCCGACATGGTCGGGAACGCAAAGGGTGCGGACAGTGAGATGATCGATGAGATGATCGATGCCGGCGAGATGACCTGTAAATATATTGCGGATTTGATAGAGAACAGTAGATTTATTGACATCTGCATCTCAAAGAATATGGGCGCGTTTGACGATACAGGGTTTGTGGCAGGAGCCCGGGAATATTCTGGCCAATTGGATGCCCTGGTCAGCGATCCGACTGTGTTTGCAGATTCACTGAATCTGGAAGAGGAACTGTGGGCGGTGGACAGTGCGATCACAGGGAAGATGGGCGAACTGATGATCATACCGATATCAGGGTTGTGGAAGGTGTCAAAAAGCGTTTTCGATGACGCATCTGACGAATCAGGGACCAAACGCGCATTTATGGTCCTGATATCATTAGTCATCCTTGGAAGAATACGCGAGATGATGGAGAATCCCGAGATCGTTAGAAGGTTAAGGTTGTAAACGGGATAAACTAGGTGCTGGCATGTCACAGGAAAAAAATACGATCGAGGAATACGATGCGATCTTAAAGGAAGTCAGGGAACTGGTGGTCGCAAAGAATGCGGATTATGGGGATTCGTGGAGAGAGATGCGACTGCCGTCAATAACCGACCAGATACTCGTTAAAGCGTACAGAATACGCAGCATTGAGGAGTCAGAAGGATCTCCAAAAGTTTCCGAAGGTATTGAGTCTGAATACCGGGATATCTTGAATTACTGTGTATTCGCGCTGATAAAATTACGCGACGAAAAAGCGGTCTGAATATGGATGGTGAAATGAATCGGTGGCTGACACAAAGGAGATACACCAATTGGAAGTTCCGGATTTACTCTTTGGATTATTATTTATATCAGGCGTAGTGATAGGTGCATTCTCTAACATACTGGAAGATTGCACATTCACGCCGTATGAAGGTTGGAAAAGGAAGAGAGGCATACGGATAGAGAACCACGAGTCTTTGAAAAGTCTAGTAGATGGATTTTGGTGGTTTTTTAATTTCTTCCGAGTGGACATGGGTGTGGCAAAGGAGATTAACCGCGGAGGACGCGGAGAGCACAGAGAGTTGCTGTTTTCTCTCTGTCCTCTGTACTCTCTGTGGTTTTTCCAGAACCCATTTCAGAAGATATTAAAAAGTCTCAGGTTTTGTTTGGATTGGGGGATTTTCAAGTGTTGTACAATGCCATTTGTTAATATCGGGGGGATCTGATCCGGATATCCAACAAAATCTATGGTTTGATAGCGAAAAACGATAATGATTTATCATCACGATTATGAACATTATATGCTTTGATCTGGAAGGTCCGCTGTCGCCGCAAGACAATGCCTACGAGGTAACCTCCTTAATCGAGAATGGGGATGCGATATTTGAGATGCTGAGCCGATACGATGACGTGCTGGCGCTTGCGGGTCGCGAGAATTACGAGCCAGGAGATACGCTTGCGCTCATCGTTCCGTTCCTACTTGTGCACGGGATTAGGGAAGAGGATATTACAGAGATCTCATCGCGTGCACGGATCGTATCCGGCGCAAAGGACCTGATTGCGAGATTGAAAGGAGATGGCTGGGATGTACATATCATCTCGACGAGTTATGAACAGCACGCCTACCGGATCGGTGCGGAGCTTGGCGTTACCAGGGACCATATCGCATGTACGCGGCTTGACCTAGAGGGATTAAGGGCGAGACTCACAGATGACGATATCGCGTGCATACGGGGCATCGAAGATGAGATTCTCAGCACCGATAACGAAGAGGCGGTGTTTCGGAGATTGGATGATTTCTACTTTGGCGAACTAAAAGAGACCGCGCTTGGCGATATCTTTTCAATGGTGCGAGTGGTCGGAGGCGCACGCAAGGTCCATGCGATGGAGGAGATCGCTACTAGCCGCGGCATGACGCCAGGAGACGTGGTCGTTGTCGGAGATTCAATCACAGACTTTGCGATGCTCGGGCGTGTGCGAGATGCGGGCGGAATTGCGGTCGTTTTCAATGGCAACGAGTACGCGGTCCCTTATGCGAACATCGCGCTCTGTGGAACCGATATCGGGTTTTTGTGGGAGTTTGCGCTGGCGCGTGCACGCGGCGATGATGTAATTGAACTGGCACGCACGCTCGAGCAGGAATTCCGAGATGATCCGCGGGTCGATTGCCTCGTTGGAGTGGATGCGGACAGGATCGCAGAGGTCGTGGCGGCGCACAAGCGGTTTCGGAGACTGGTTCGAGGAGAGGCTGCGAAACTGGGCTGAATGAGGCGGTATGTTTTGGTATGGGGTCATTATGGGGGTTTGATAATACTCATTGTTCTGTTCGAGATTGGTCATGCTTTGCGCGCTATGCCATATACGCCTGTATATCTTGCGTTTCAAAGATGTGCCAAAAATCGACATCAGACAAAGGTATGACAGCAGCCCTCACCAAAGCATTGATCCGCATGATACCGATTTGGCTATTTAGCCACAATTTTCTACCGTTCCAAGATGTACTTGCCATACCCCCTCCGCATCCGCATTTATCATATTTCTTTCCTTTTATATAAATATTATGTATTATAATTTATACAGGCGCTTGCTATCGAAAATTTTTGGAAAATGGGGGTCTTTTCCGACATCTTTGAAAGTCGAGTATATGTGTTGTTAAGCACCCATGAGATCCACCTGCGCTTGGCATCTCCCTACTATCTTTACCAAGCGTACATACTCGAGTATTGTGGGGGTGTCCATATATAAAACCACGAGATTAATACAGAAATCTTGTAACTACTCAGGTACCTAAACCACCATCAGGGGACTTCACTATACAGGAACTACGGGGCGTGAGGGGTACTGTAGCCAAACTGGAAATTTAACTGTAAAGTGCGCAGAGGGACGCGGAGATGTAATGAGTGGTTAAGTACTTCTAGTGTTCCTCTGCGCCCCCGCGGTTATTCCTTTCTTGCCAGAAAGTACAGAATCACAATTGGGCGACCAATCAACATACCTGAGTAGTTACGAAATCTTGTGAAAATCCGTGTAATCTTGTGGTTCCTACCATACAGTGCCCGAGCATGTTCTGCCCAACCGCCATTCACGCGCATAAGCGATTCGTTCACTTGTGTATCCTCGCGTTTTTGGTCAATTGAAGCACGCTACGTGGGCATATCTTTGGTAAAACATGGGAAATAAAACTAATCAGATATAAAAAATACTATAGAATTTTACATCTTTTATCGGCTGTACGCAGATGACTTGAGAAGTGCCCAATGTTGCCGGAATGCCTATGTTGAGAGGGGTGTGGTTGTTCCTCCTTAACCGAACACCGATGGATACACCTGCAATGCACCCACACGACAACATTAATATGCCGCACCCTATAACGGTATGTAGAGGATCAAGAAAATGGCACGATTTGAAGAAGCTGAAAACAAATTGCTGCGTAAGAAGATATGCATGAAATGCAACGCACGCAATCCGGTCCGGGCGACCAGATGCCGGAAATGCGGCTACAAACATCTGCGCATGAAGTCGAAGGAAAGTAGAGGATGAGCACAGAGCAGTATCTCGAGGACGTTATAAAGCGGGATGGCGCAGCGCACATCACCCTGATCGATCCGGATGCGAAAAACCATTCCGCGGTATCCGATATCGCAGGGGCAGCAGCAAAAGCCGGCAGTAGCGCAATCATGATCGGTGGCTCGGTCGGTGCATCCGGGGACGTCCTCGACGAGACACTGCACGCGATTAAGAAGGTGACTGATCTCCCGACTATCTTGTTTCCGGCAAGCGCATCCGGGATCAGTAGATATGCAGACTCCATATTCTTTATGAGTCTATTAAATTCAAGAGATGTTGGTTATCTGATCACCAACCAGATGATTGGTGCAAAAGCCGTTTTGGATTACGGCATCGAGCCGATCCCAATGGCCTACATCATCGTAGAGCCGGGCGGCACAGCCGGATGGGTGGGGGATGCAAAACTGATCCCGAGAGATAAGCCTGAACTTGCAGTGGCGTACTCGCTTGCAGGAAAGTTTCTGGGCATGAGATACACCTACCTGGAGGCGGGTTCTGGCGCAGCCGACCCTGTGCCGCCGGAGATGATCCGCGCTGTTAAGAGGGCGGGCTGCGAGACGCTCGTGGTCGGTGGCGGGATTAGAAGCGCACAGTCTGCAAGAGATGCAGTACAAGCCGGCGCTGACATCATCGTGACCGGAACCGCGGTCGAAGAGGCATTGGAGATACAGGGAACGATTACCGAATTTGTTAATGCAATAAAAAAGTGATAACATGACTACTGAGATACCACCACAGGTACAGCATCAACTTGCGCAACTTCAGCAGGTTCAGCAGCAGGCACAGGCGCTCTCATCACAGAAGGCGCAAGTGACATCAGCACTCAACGAGACCGAAATGGCTCTCGAAGAACTTTCGAAACTCGAAGATGACGCAGTGATCTACAAGAATGTCGGACAGCTCCTGATCAAGGGTGAGCACGATTCTGTTGCAACAGAACTTGCCGAGAAGAAGGACGTGATGGAACTTCGGGTACGCACGCTCGAAAAGCAGGAAGAGCGCATCCAGAAACGGTTCCAGCAGTTACAAGAGCAGTTGCGCAGTGCGATCGGCGGCGGCGCTGGCGGCGGCGCTGGCGGCGGAATGGCATAATCGGTCACAGCAGAGAACTTATATTACTCTGCAAGTGTAATTTAGAGATCTATATGGCCGCTGCAGAGGTAACAGAGGGCACAGAGTTTTTAAATCAGACCTCCGTGCCCCTCTGTCACGCCGGTTGTTATATATCATACCGAGGTAATTTTTTGAGATGTTCGCGCAACCGACATCTTTACATACGCAGGGCGCAAACTATACTATAATTAGAACGTACATCCAAAAACAATGCCCATTGTGCAGGAATTCCGAACGGTGTAGCCATGTCCCAGACAACGATCGACCAATTAAACGTGCTCCTCGCGGATGTGACCGCTCGCGTCGATTGCATACGCGGGGTTGTCATATCCTCAGCAGACGGCCTTAAGATCGCAGATTGGTTCCGTGATCACTCTTATGACACACCGATCGCCCACGCGATCAGCGCATCGATAGTCGGCCTGGCAAACAAATCGGTCCACAACCTCAGCTTGCCTCCCTCTGATCGCGTCGTGATTTATACTGGTGACGGGATCGTTGCGGTCTTCAATCTGGGCAATGCTTCGCTGTTAGCACTGCTCGACCCAGACGCCAACGTCGGGCTGGTTATGATTGAACTGCAACATGCCGCCGAAAAGGTCAAAAAGGTTATGAGGTTATAAGGTGAAGATAAAAGGTATGGTACCGGACGAGGATATGAACATCCCGATATACCCGAGGGCTGGCGATCTAGTGTTGCTGATGAACTCACTTGTCGATGTGATCGGCAAAGGGAGCGCGGGTATTTTATATAATTTTGGTAAGCAGCTCGCAGAGAGATACCATGCGCGCATGAACATACCAAAAGATCTCGATCCCGATATAATCTTTAAGAATATCTTAAGCAGCATGATGTTTTCCGACTGGTTCACAAAGATGGAGCTTGATAAAAGCGATGGATTCGTTGTTACGCTGCAAAATGTCTTCGAACTGGACGCGGACGAGGACAACTGCAATTTTATCCGCGGTTTTCTTGCCGGGCTCTCATCGAGCATCTACCGCACACCACACACCTGCAAGGAGCGCCGCAATCCTGGGAAGGTCAGCGTCTTCACGCTCACCGCGCGGAATTCTTCTGTGAAATATTAATCGTTGTTGATCATGCCGGCAGCCATCATGAATTAAGGGCTTAGGGCTTGCCAGAAAATAACCTGTTAAAATTCGTATCATCCGCCCATCTATCCATCCGTGATAAAATCGGCAAAAAGGATCGTGAATGGCAAATAAGAAAATTGTACGGATGTCATGGATGTGGAGCGCCACCAGATAACTTTGCTAATACTTATCCAAAATTGTGTGAATATTAGCATATAAAGCCACGAGATTGTACAAGATTAACACAGGAGCGCCGAGATACATTCATCTGACATTCCGCACGTATCTGTTAATTCCATATCATTTTCACTGATAGCGGTTTTAGCTATCTAAAAAATATTATTTTTATACTGCAACTCAGGTTCCACAGGCACAGCTCAAACCACAAACATTTGTAACTACTCAGGTACCTAAACCACTATTCAAGGGACTTCACTATATGCAGGAACTCTCCAGGACCTGGAGCATACTGAAACCAACAGGGAATTTAACCGCAGAGTACGCAGAGAGGCGCAGAGGGAAAATAAACAGTTAAGTGCTTCTAGCGTTCCTCTGCGCCCTCCGCGGTTATTTTTCTTGCCAGAAAATACAGGATCGCAATCGGGAGACCAATCAACATACCTGAGTA
>JAYELB010000179.1:0-3290 GCA_034717055.1 Methanobacteriota archaeon | reverse complement strand
GGGAGTTACGCGGGATGCTTGAGATGCTCTGCCCGCAGGTGTGATTGTGATCCATCGGTGTTCGGTTAATGCGGAACAACCCCCCCAAACATGGACATTCCGGTAACATTAGGCACTTCTCAGGTCATCTGCATACAGCCGATAAAAGATGTAAAATTCCGTATTATTTTTTGTATCTGATTAGTTTTATTTTCCATGTTTTACCAAAGATATGCCCACATAGCGTGCTTCAATTGACCAAAAACGCGAGATGCATAAGTGAACAAATCGCTTATGCGCGTGAAATGGTGGTTGGGCAGAACATGCCCCTGATACTATATGGTAAGAACCACAAGATTACACTGATTTTCACAAGATTTCTGTGTTAATCTCGTGTAATCTCGTGGTTTTATATATGGACACCTCCACAATACTCGAGTAAGTACGCTTGGGTAAAGGTAGTAGGGAGATGCTAAAGCGCACAGGTGGATCTCATGGGTGCTTAACAACACACAGGGACTGTGGTCACATCGCCCGGGGCAAGCTGAAGTCTGACTGGCTTAAACGGTATTGCAACCACCAAAGAGGCAGGAATCTATGTCGATCGAGGCGATTGCTGCGATGATAGCTTGTGTGGAGTTTCCAGACCTAAAAAGTCCTAGGTGTGGTTCTACGCGGTTCTGCGTGCTATGCGGTAGAATCTAAGGCACTGCGATTCCACTTAAAAAAGCAACAGCATCCCCTACAATAACTTTACGACCTTTCACCACCATAACAATAGCATGGAGAACGAAGAGCGCATCCAGGTGCTGGACGGACTTGAAGCAGTGCGCTCCCTACCCGGGATGTACATCGGAAGCACCGGACCTGTGGGGCTGCACCATCTCGTAAGCGAGGTTGTTGATAACAGCATCGATGAGGCGATGGCGGGACACTGCTCCACGATAGAAGTTACATTAAATCGAGACGGCTCTGTCACGGTATCGGATGATGGTAGAGGGATTCCTGTATACATAATCGAGGATTATGGCAAGCCCGCAGTTGAGATCGTGATGACGATACTTCACGCTGGAGGAAAGTTTGACAAGAGCGTGTACAAGGTATCTGGCGGGCTGCACGGCGTTGGCGTGTCGGTTGTGAATGCGCTATCAGAGTGGCTGCGCGTTGAGATACAGAGGGGCGGCAAGGCGTATGCGCAGGAGTATGCGCGGGGATTTCCAACGGGTGATCTGCGTGTCACAGGGGAGACTGATCGAACCGGAACCGCAATCACATTCAAGCCGGACTCAAGAATATTCGAGGTGACTGAGTTCACTTTTGGCACGCTTTCAAAACGGCTCCGAGAACTTGCATACTTAAATCGCGGAGTGCATATTGTGATCAAGGACGACCGGGGCGAGCCGCACCCGCCATCGGTGGATACGTACCGGTTCGAAGGCGGGATTGTGTCGTTTGTCGAGTACCTGAACGAAAATAAAAACACCCTTCACAATCCTGCATATTTCAAGAAACAGAAGGATGACACCGATATTGAGATTGCAATCCAGTACAACGAGGGGTACGCAGATAATATCCTTTCGTTCGTGAACAGCATCAACACGAAGGAGGGTGGGACGCATCTGAGCGGATTTAAGACTGCGCTCACGAGGTCGATTAATAGGTATGCGAAGGCGAACAATCTTGTGAAGAACGGTGATATCGGTGGCAGGGACACGCTTGAGGGTTTAACCGCGGTGATCAGCGTAAGACTCGCAAGCCCGCAGTTCGAGGGACAGACCAAGATGAAACTCGGGAACGTCGAGGTGAAGAGGCTTGTCCAGTCGCTTGTTGGTGAGGGACTCGATGAATTTCTCGAAGAGAACCCAAAGACTGCAAAAAAGATAATCGATAAGATGCTGGAGGCAGCGAAAGCATGGGAAGCCGCAAAGAAAGCACGGGAACTGACGAGACGCAAAAGTGCGCTCGAAACATCGAGTCTTCCGGGTAAACTCGCAGACTGTTCAGAGCGTGACCCGGCAAAGAGCGAGATATACCTCGTTGAAGGAGACAGCGCGGGTGGTTCCGCGAAACAGGGACGGGATCGGAAGTTTCAGGCTATTCTTCCGCTCAGGGGCAAGATTTTGAATGTTGAGAAGGCGAGGCTCCATAAAATCCTGCGCAACAACGAGATCAGGACGATGATCACTGCGTTTGGGACCGGGATCGGGGAGGAACTTGATATTGCGAAGGCGAGGTATCATAAAATATCGATCATGAGCGTTGATGGCGCTGAGATGACATTTATCAGGAAACCGAATGGGATGATTGAGTCGGTCTGCGTCGGCGACTTCATCGATTCCATGATTGAGGCGGCTGAGGAAAACAAGAGTGGAAATGGAGAAGGAGAAAGCGCATCACTAGAAGTAAGGCATGCTGATTGCTATGAGGTGCTATGCTTCGATCCGACCACACTCAAAACGGAATTCAAACCTATAAAATCAGTGATCCGGCATGGAATCGAAGAACCACTCTACGAGATTACCACCGCTTATGGCAGGCGGGTCCGGGTAACCTCGTCGCACAGCGTCTTTGTCTGCGAGGACGGCGAAATCGTGCTGAAGAGAGGTTGTGATATACAGCCCGGCGACCTGATCGTTGCACCGAACCGGCTGCCGCTTTCCGGAGTCGTGCCCAAATCGCCTGCCGACATCGATCTGCTGACTGAATTCGTCGCCAGAAAGGAAGAACTTGATGTCAATATGTATGTCAGGGATACGATGGGTAGCGGCGATGTCGCCGGGTTGCTGATGGATCGCATCCGGGAAGAGCACAACATGGAACCCCAGCTCGTGGAGGAGCGTGTGGATATTCCAGAGGCTATCCGCAATGAGATCGCAGGAAAACGCCGCGAACTCGGTCTCAGCCAGAAAGAGGTCTGCGATGCAGTCGGGATCCGACAGCCGGTCACGTTCTATGCGTGGGAGAAAGGAACATCGCGTCCGGTGCTCACTCATTTTGAGCGGTACATCGACCTCCTCGGAATGAACCGGGCAGCGTGCATGGATGCGGTCGAAGTGGTGCCATCCCGCCTCGATTCCGTATGGGCGACACAATATTCCGCATCAGGAAGTAACCGTGTGCGCGATTATATTTCAATACACGATCTCTCGCTTGAGGACATATCACGGTTAAACAATGTCATATCATCTCCTGTGCACTATGCGGATCACGCCATATCTCGCCATATCCCGGTAAATGAGGATTTGATGGAGATTATCGGGTTCTTTGTTGCGGACGGGAGCCTGAGCCAGCGCGGAGGCGTGCGGTTCGCA
>JAYELB010000178.1:0-3315 GCA_034717055.1 Methanobacteriota archaeon | reverse complement strand
CCCCTCTGCGTCTCTCTGCGTACTCTGCGGTTAAATTCCCGGTTTGGTTACAGTATCCCCTATTTCCCAGGTAGTCCCTGTATAGTGAAGTCCCCCGATAGTGGTTTTAGGTACCTGAGTAGTTACAAGGAAACTTAACTTTCGGATTTTAGAGTTTTTCATCCGCTTATCATCTTCTCGATTTCCAGTAAAATGTCCTTTAATCCAACTTCTTTCGATAATCCTGGAAGTTTCTTTCCGTTTATATGTTTGTGGTGTGGGTGAGTAGCGATTTCCGGATGATGAGGAGCGTTATCATACCTGAAAACCATTTCGCCATTTGTATTCATGAAATGAAATCTATACTTCAGGCGAATCATTTTATCCCTCCTCGTATTTACCAGTTCCATAAATTGAAGTGCAGAGCCATCTACCATCCCTATCATACCATGAACTATTCCTAGACCTCTCGATTTTACTTCATATTCAACATCTGCGATTTCAACGAATATTGAGCTTTTTATAAGGCTTTGAATCTCTGAGAAGTAATCGATCACTTGCATGATCCAAGCATCCTCTCAATTATGATGCGCTCCTTCTCAAGAAATCCAAGTACTTCATACTCAGCAGCCCATATCATGACGTCCTGATCGTCCCCGGCAAGTCCTTCCTCGAATTTTTCAAAGAATTCCTTGCTGCTCACTCCTGTTCTCTCTTCAAAATCATTCAGCTTCTTCGTCGTTTCAAGGATGCTCCTCTCCAGCAAAAGCTTTTTTCTTTTAAGCAATGGCTCCAACACGCCAATAGCTGCCTCAACATCCGGAACTTCAAGCTTTATCACACCCATGCATTCACCCCGTATTCCTTATTTTGTGGTTTATTGTATTTGATAGTCCTCATGTAAGGTTAGGTCTTCTATCTTATTAACAATGGTCATGTTCGGGATGGTAAAAACCGGTTTTAATTCTTCCGCCGTATCATCCGGAGTACTGCTGGAGAACCTGTATCTGCTCGATCTCCTTTGGTGTCTTCTTCCCACAAGGCTTTGCGAGTCTGACACTTTACCACAGTTGTGCCTTCGCGTATGTCAGAGCCCGGAATGCAAGCATCATCGCGCTTGAAGCCCGCAAGCGCTGTTGTCTTTGCCGCAATCGTCCTTAAGCCAGAAGATCATATCAAGCGTGCTGGTGGGTGGCGGGCTGATAATGGTGGGTGTTCTATTGGTCAGTGGGGCAGGGGCTGTGGGGACTTGGGAGTAAGTGAAGCGCAAGCTTGTATGCAGTGATTACCATCTCGAAACTGAACCGCACTCACAGTTATATCTTCTGTGACATCGGATGTGGTGCAAGCAGCAGAGCGGTGGCAGTGATCGATGCCGCTAGCGGGAGGGGCGTGGAGTGTGAAAGAGATTCTGGAGCGATGATTTTTAGTTGTGTGCGGGTGCATCAAGTAGCAGGTACAGGAAAATGGCAGATCAGGCGGAGATTCACAGGAAAATCATGAGCGTGAGGTCGAGGAACGTATAAATGCGGCGCATCTACTTTACTATGATTTTGTACGGCTTCCTGACCAGGAACAGGCAGGGGAATATCTGCATCGGCTGACGATAGTTCTTATAATCACTGTTTTTGCACTTCATAAGTTGCAAAACGCAAAATCAGGATAATTCCACACCCCAAATACCACCGGTCCCTGCATTTCAACCCGGCACTGCGCCACTGCCATCATAACCCCTATATCTCAAAATATATTCCCTAAATAATTTATCTACCAATCCATAGTGATATTTATCCGGCTTCGCAAGCAACCCTTTCTCCAGAAGTCTGCCAAGAAGAACACCAACAACACCGCCGGAAAGGCCCAAATTACATACTTCGATGAAATTGGTGATCTCTTTTCTGCTCGATGGTTTATCAAGTGAAGCGACCGCATAGAGAACTTTTCTTTCCTGTTCGCTTGCTTCACCATACATGGCATCCCATACCATCTCTCCTAAATTCAGCAGAGTCTCATTCAATGCAGGAGACCACTGATCCAGCGTAACTCTGCCCTTGATCCCATTATCATACAGATTGGAACAGAGAACCTGCAATTCATAAGGATGTCCCTCTGTATACTTATATACCTTCTCTTTTATCGTTTCCTCGAAAACAACACCGGTTTCTTCCAGTGTTCTGTCAATGACCTGATAACACTCTTCTCCGGATAATCGTTTCAGCGTGAGTCTTGGTGTGAAGTATCTGCCGATTGGGTGGTGCAGTTGCATAAATTTTGACCAGCCCTCTGGAGTACATGAGATAGCAAATAGATAACCCGTTTTAACAATTTCTTCATCGCTGAGAACGTTTTTGATCAGGGTGAAAATCTCTGAAACCCTGTCAAAATTCTGCACATCATCCAGCAATACAAGTAAAACATCGGTTTCATCCTTTAGATCCTCCCACAGAACATGCAGACATCTCAATAGGAACGTTTGTGGGTCCATCCTTTCAGTTGTTCTCGATAGTTGAAAACCGGTTCCAAGAACCTGGATACCGAGAGAATCGATCTGACTCAGAAACTTTTTAAGTTTGTTCAGGTCTAATGGGAGTTTTGAGGGAATAGTTTCAACTAAATGCTCCACAGCATCTGTTAAGTCTTCAGTCTTCCTAAATTCTCTCACAGTTACCATGGAGGAGATAAATCCTTTATCTTGAGAAATTCTTTTGAATTCCTTTAATACGGATGTTTTACCGATACCCCATTCACCAAGTACCAGAAAATGATCTGATCTGCCGTTTCTGGCTTTTTCCAATTTCTTATCCAAAAATTCAAATTCATCTTTCCGCCCTGCGAATATCTTTGGTTCCCATCCTGATTTAGGAGTGAAAGGATTTGGTTTTGGCATGATCTCACCTGTAACAATTGTAACAAAATATCGTGCTTTTTGTTATATCTGCTATCTGGTAGTTAAAGATATCCACCCCTTTCGCCGCACACGCCCAACTGCACTTCCGCAGCGTCCGTGCCTGTCATAAGCACGGTCTCCGATCTACTGCAACCTGACAGCATGTTCGATTATACCACCCACTCCGATAAATTGTATATTGGGACGATACTAATTTCTACAAACGTGTCGCAGGATCGTTCTGGGATCATAAGACCACGACCCCCATTCACAAATTCACGAGCTTTCGCATGAAATGAGCAAAACAATATACCCAACCACGCTCCAAGAGATAGAAGAAGCAGGTGATCACTGATGATCTTTGAGAGAATAAAATCAGCTGGACTGGCTCATAACTCATACCTCATCGGTTCGGACGGCGAGGCGGCTGTGATCGACCCGCGGAGGGA
>JAYELB010000177.1:0-3322 GCA_034717055.1 Methanobacteriota archaeon | reverse complement strand
AAGAAAAGTTGGAAGAGATCTGATTATATACGTGTGTGACCAGGGAGAGGGATCGAATAAACTATGCTATAGATGCAATTAAGCAAATGGTTGGAGGATACAGGTAGATATATCTTCTACATTCTTCTGAAACAACCGATGAATTTTTATCTGAACTCAAAAGCAGGATTGATAGAATTGAATTATCAGTTCGAGGCGTTGAAATGATCGAAGTTGAACCATGGAGGGAGTGGGACTTCAGAACTGTTGCTAAAATCGCTAGACATGAGCGTAGGCACCTCAATATTATTTTCTCTGCCATACCAAGAGCAGCAGTTATTTATCTTTATAAAAATTTAAATTATCCTGAGATGTTGTGTGCGCAGACGTGGTATTATAACAGGGCAAAGAGATATGGCAGATAGGGCGATGTTTCTGACGTTGAACATAGCGGAGAAAAGATCGATGGTGGAAGATTTGTGGTTTTTGGAGAGAATTTTACAACTATAATCGAAATTATACAATTTTATGAGTTATTAAATGATAGAAAGTTGTTAATTAGGAAACCAAGTGCAACACAAATTGGAAACAACTATCCTATTAATATAAGAACTAATCGAATGGTACAACATCTAAAAACTGCAGATAGCTGCACATTTGCTGTGGACTACACATCTGCATACGATATATGCAATAAGCTGAAATATAACGATCCAAAAACAATATATGCGAGTGGGAATAGAGTTATCGCTCTCGGGATTGCCATGTATTATGTGGATCGTTTACGTAATGAATTGCAGCCACCACACCTTGTTTATCCGCACATAAAATCCAAAGAATATTCAACTGGATCCTTATCTGAACTCATTCCAGTTCTACGTTGCAATACGACGATGTTTGAGCCCAACTCTCCGATGCACTACGGATAGTATCGATACGCGATCAACTTACAAAAAAAAAATAAAAAAAGTGAGGGGGAGGATAATGCATGGCTGCCCAGAATCGTGTAGGGCTGTGCAAGTCCTTGATATACACATCAGCCCACATATATAAATCAGTAATCCAAGAGCGGGGTGAAAGTGAAATTGTGTATGGAAGATGATTTATGATGCGCCACTGACTATACCATGCCAGAGGTGAATGTGATGCAAGCCCAGACATTAAATGATGTGATTCGGGTATTCGATCCGAGAAAGACGTTAGATAAAGGAGATCTGGATGAGTATTATGCATACAGAATCCGAAATAGAAAAGAAGATCCTGCGATAACGAAACTCAAAATAAGGATATTCGGCGCAGATGCGCAGAAGATATTATTCAGTGGACACAGGGGGTGTGGCAAGTCAACAGAACTGAATAAACTTACACTCGATCTGGAAAAGAATCATCAGGATCTGTTGATCGTTAAATACAATGTAACCGATGTGCTCGATGTTTTTGATCTTGATTATTCGGATATACTCTTCAGTCTGGCGTATGAACTATACCACAAAGCAGACAGCGCTGGTGTGAAGATCGATAAAGCGATCTTAAATGAGATCGAGGAGTTTGTTGGCGATGTAACAAAAGATGTTGAGGAGATTAAAGAGAAGCGGAGAGGTCTTGGAGTGATGTTTCAGAAATTGTTCGTCGCCAGATATCAACAAGAGAGTTTAACACGTGAATCGGTGCGAAAGCAACTCAAACCAAGAATCAGCCGGTTGATCGAACTTATCAATTCGATGGTGACTCAGGTAAAACTTGCAGGGTATGATACGTTGATAATCATCGATGGTATCGATGGATCGCCTCTTGATATCGGAAAAAAACTGTACTACGGTTATGGGCAGGTCTTATCCAAACCCGACTGCGCCATCATTTACACCATACCGATAAGCGCTGTTTATTCCAGTGAATTCACTGTAATCCAGCAGAGTTTTGATGACACCATCATTCTGCCAAACATCGCGGTCACAAACAGAGACGGTACTCCATGCAAGGACGGTGAAGACGTTTTCAGTAATTTATCGAGAATGAGAATGCGCCCTGACCTTATCGAAGAAGATGCACTCCGATATGCCACCGGAATGAGCGCGGGCATCACACGGGAGTTTGTTCGCATCATCAAGGATTCATGCGTCGAGACGATCGTGAGAGGTGGGGACAGAATCGTCTGCGATGATGTTAAAAGATCCGTTAACGATAGGAAAAATGATTTTAAGAGGATTTTAGCTAAGAAGACGCAATATATAGCGTTAAAAGAGGTTCGCGATACAAAGTCGATCTATATCGATGACGAGACCATCAGAGCGGAGATTCCGGGGCTTCTCCACAACTTAAGCATTGTGGAATACAACGGTGATATCTGGTGGGACGTGCACCCGGTTGTGCTTTCGATCTTACAGAGCATGGATGATCATGCCAGAAAATGAGAAGGAATTGCTGAAACTCGAGACCGAGATATACCATTCGGATGGTGGAATTTATTTTTCGGATTGTGATACCGCATCGACCAGGGATGAGATAGCACAACAGTTGGAAAATAGATTCCTAAATAAAAATATAAAAATAATCAAAGTAACCATTGGGGTAGGTGATATCACATCCACTAGGGATGAGATAGCACAGTACATTAGGCGTGTATCTTCGAGTAAGGATACAAAAAGATATGACATAGCAATAAGGGCAAATGATTTGACCTACACACTGAACCGATATCGT
This sequence comes from Methanobacteriota archaeon, assembly GCA_034717055.1. Lineage (GTDB taxonomy): Archaea > Halobacteriota > Methanosarcinia > Methanosarcinales > Methanogasteraceae > Methanogaster_A. Next base: position 643 of record JAYELB010000177.1, on the reverse strand, counting down.
GGTGATGGCGCTGCCTTTTTTGTATACCTTCCGCCGAAAAAGCCTGAACTGGAAGACCTTGCACGGATACTGAATTATACGAGGGGGGAGTTTGCAAAGGTCAAGCAGCCGATAATCATCTGGGCGGATAAAGTCTCGCTTGGGATCATCGCACGGTCTGCACCGGATTTTTGGGCATGGAGGGCGCGGGTTTCTGAGTTTAAAGGTGTTTCTGATGGTCTGGAATACGGGGGCGAAGTTGAGGCGACGGAGACAATATGGAGGGGGAAGATCTCGGATGAAGAGATGCAGTCTTACGAAAGAGCGTTAGCAGAATTTCAGGAGCGGGGTGATGAAAAAGAGGCTGCAAAGGTATTGGGGCAGCTTGGGATACTGTATTACAGGATAGGCGAGTGGGACCTTGCTATCGAGTACTACGAGAAGAGCATGAAGATTAAAGAGGCTCTTGGGGATCGGCACGGGCTTGCCCAGACCTACAACAATCTCGGACTCGTGTACGCAGACAAAGGCGAGTGGGACCTTGCTATCGAGTACTACGAGAAAGACATGGAGATTAAAGAGGCTCTCGGGGATCGGCACGGGCTTGCCAAGACCTACGGAAATCTCGGACTCGTGTACGCAGATAAAGGCGAGTGGGACCTTG
>JAYELB010000176.1:0-3369 GCA_034717055.1 Methanobacteriota archaeon | reverse complement strand
TTGGAGATCATGCGGTCAAGATCGCGGATGCATTTAGCCATACGGGCGTCCCGGATGTTGCGCTCGGCATCGGGGAATCTGTCAGGGTTTCACAGAATCTCGTTGCAAACAGCATCGAATCGCTCAGGAATTCGGATTCCTCTCTTGCAAATGACGTTCTCTCGGAGAACGCTACGATAAAAGGACTGTTATCAAAGTTGATGGCTGCCACCGCAGTCACTTCCTCGCCGGACATCGTCTTTGACAGTCTCAGCCGGACGGGAGATTATGCAGCAAATATCGCAGAACTTGCAATCGATCTATCGCAACTATAAGGCAGTCCCGCTAATACTCTCTGCTGCGGTTGTCATCGACTATGCACTCACATTCTACCTTGCAGGCAGCATCGAGAGAATTCTGAAGTACGAATACAGTCCGACCCTTGTTTATGCGGTCGAACACGGCATCGTAATCCCGTATCTCGTGTTTACGGTCTTCTTTTACTATGCTGCCGGATATACCGTGCTGAAATATCTTCGAGATTCAAGGATATACTACGTCGGAGTCGCCATCATCCTCTTGATGAGTATCACGCACGTTCTTGGCGGGCTGTCGTGGTATGTCCTCTCTGCAAGTTACTCGAATGCGGTGCTTACGCTCTCGCTCACCTCTGTTGTGATCACAATCGCAGTCTTTGGGTACGAGATAATCAGGCAGATATGATCCTCTATATAGTTTATTTGTGCAAGGTTTATCAAGAATCAGGATGAGGGTTTAGCCATGAAAACGATCGTCAGTATGCTGGCTGCAACGATACTGGCGCTGTATACGTTCTGCACATCCTGCTGGTATGCGCCGTCCATGATATTCGATTCGGTCATTCCATTCGCCTTCGTTGCGCTCTTTGCGTATCTTCTGGCTGTGTATGTGTTGTAAAGGCGCAGAAGCCGGGCGCAGGCGTGATGATCCTATCAGCAGATGGTGCAGGTGAACAGCATGGGATCGCAGTGTGCGGGCTCTGTGCTTATGGTCGCGGGGTTTTGGGCGACTGTATATGTGAATAGTACGAAAACAAAACCAGAAGGATGTGATAAAAGATGGAAAGAAGAAGCATGGTTGGCTTAATAGCTGTAGTAGTAATCGTAGCGGTGGCGATGTTTGCGGGATGTGTTGAAGATGAAACATCAGCGCCTACACCAAAGCCCACATTAAAGCCAGAATCGACCATAGGATGGACATATAATAACCCTGCACCACTGGGTGATACGGTCTTATCGACGTCGAAGGCATTTCAACTCACGGCGATCAAAATTGAACGAGGACCGCAGGTGAACAGGGCGGTAGCAGAAGCGAACGAGTTTAATGACCCGCCACACGTTGGGAATGAGTATATGTTCGTGCAGATCGGGTTTGAGTATCTGGAGGGTGACCGGGAGTATCCGCTCTGGCGTGACGACTTCAAGGTATATGTGAATGATGTTGCACTCGAATCTCCCTATGTGGTGTTACCAGACGACCATCCGGCGATATTCCAGACAGACATCATGCCCGGCGGTACGGTCGAGAAATGGCTATGCTTTGAGGTTCCGGTAGACGAGGACGTGATCCTTGCTTACGACCGGGAGATGAACTATCCGGTCTACTACTTCGAGGTGGCATGAATGGCACATGATAGGTTCTTAATAGTCATGGCAATAATCGCAGTGGCTGTGATATTTGCGGGATGTGTTGAGGACGAACCATCATTACCCACCCCTTCACCAACAGCAACTCCCCTTCCAAAAATAACTCCTATGCCAACTCCGACTCAAACACCAACACCAAAGCCCACTCCAAGTCCATCTCCAACAGCAGCAACTGGTGCTAATCCAATGATATTGGCTGCGCAATTTGATGCACCGGGTAGTGAGAGGGACAATCTGAATGGCGAATGGGTTAAAATTAAAAATATTGGAAACATGCCCATAGATATGAGCGGATGGAAGTTGTCTGATGAGCAAAATCATGTTTATAACTTCCCAAATGGATTTGAGCTATCTTCTGGCACAATCGTTAAAATACATACAGGAACTGGGACGAACACTCAAACAGAACTCTATTGGGGGGAGAAATCTCCAATTTGGAATAATGATGGCGACACCGCAACGCTAAAAGATAAAAAGGGCAGAATAATAGATCAATATCATGAATGAAGAGGTGGAATAAATGGGATTGTTAGATAAGTTAAATCCTGTAAAGGTACTGAAAGAGTCGAAACTAAGATATAAAGAGGCTGTGGAAGAGGAGTTAAAGAAGAGAGAAGAACGGTTAATAGAAAGAATAGAAATTGAGATTCCTAAAGGTGACAGAACAGAAACATTGGCTGTTATTTCCGAGGGTGATCTGTCTCTTGTTGAGCCAATAGCACAAAGTAGGGTACCAATCATATTAAAGAAGAATGAAGTCTGTTATGCTAATGTTCAGGACGCTCAATTCTGGGAGGATAGGGCTGTAAGAAAAACTGGAGGAGGTTATGGTGGTTTTAATTTTAGGGTTGCGAAAGGGGTTTCTTTTCACGTTGGTAAATTTGGTGCAACAGGCGAATCCCACATGGAAAGAAGACATATTGACACGGGCAATGTCTTTGTAACCAATAAAAGATTCGTATTCATTGGTAGTTCCAAAAGCATCGATTTTCCACTTAATAAAGTCCTCTCTGTTGAGCCTTTTTCTGATGGCGTGGGTATCGCCAGGTCTAACAAACAGAAAACTGAATATTTTATAGGTTTTTACGGCTTAATAATTAAGGCAGTGATGGACGGCGCTATTAAGAGCCTTTAAAAGAGTGATAAAGAACCAAAATTACAAAAGTTTCAGAAAAGATCAGATAAAACGATACAAAATTTAGAAAAAATGAAGGGAGGCCAATATTGTGGATACTTACAAGGGCGTGATTGTGGAGTGAAAGTTGCATTCCATTTCAATGTAGATCTCGAAGGCTTTAGGAGCTACTACGGAACTCCGATCACCGAGACGTGTTTCCGCATCTTACTTGCGCAGGATCCTTCTCGGTTGCACTTTAAGATCTTTCGTGGCGATCTTCTTGTCTCGAACTACATCCACGACGCCAAAAAAAGAGACAAGTTGATGCGTGGCTTATTGCGACCGCCGCGCCCTCTCTGGCAATCGTTACATCCCGATTTCCCTGAGCTGATACTGACCCATAAGATATATGTTCTCGTGTTCGAGGGTATGGAAAGCAAGATTCGCGATGTTCTCCACGTATCTCTGGAGGACGATGAAGCCTACTTTGGGGCTCAACAGGTTCATGAGGCTAATCCTATCCATTGGGTCTTATACGGGGCTTCTTTGATACCTTCGTACCGCTTATTAGGTACAGAACTCCGACTT